>MNFJ01000075.1 GCA_001918155.1 Deltaproteobacteria bacterium 13_1_40CM_4_68_19 | reverse complement strand
GCAGCCAGCGAGACGCCCTTGAGCTTCGCCTTGGACGCCCAGTCGAGCACCGGCCGTACCTTGCCGTAATCGGCGTCGGTGTCAGCCTTGATCATCACGCGCTTGCCGGCCTCGGCGGCGGCCCTCATCGCCGCCACCACCTCCTCCTGCGTGGCGGGACGCTTCTCCTGCTCGACGTAGACGCTGCCGTCCTTCGTCACGCTGATGAACGCGGGCTCCGCTCCCTGTCCGGTGACGGCGTGCTTGGCCTTGGGAAGCTCCACGCTCTTGCCGCGCTGGAGCATCGGCGTCACCACCATGAAGATGATGAGCAGCACCAGCACCACGTCGACGAGCGGCGTGATGTTGATGTCCGAGCGGACGCCGCTCTTGGTGGCGTCGAATCCCATCGCTCAGGCCTTCGCTGCCGTGGTGGTCGCGGTGGCGGGCTTGGCGCCCGGGTTCGTCAGGGGCTCGTCGAACCGCCCTTCCTTGAGGAAGAAGTCGACCAGCTCGTTGCTGGCGTCGGCGATGTCGACGCTCATCTCTTCGACGCGGTTGGTGAGGTAGTTGTACATCATCAGGGCCGGGATCGCGACGAGCAGGCCGAAGGCGGTGGTGATCAGCGCCTCGGAGATACCGGCCGACACCGAAGCCAGGCCGCCGGAGCCGGAAGTCGCCATCAGCTGGAACGCGGTGATGATGCCGAGCACCGTGCCGAGCAGCCCGACGAACGGCGACGACGATGCGACGGTGGCGAGCCCGGACAAGCCGCGGCGCAGGTCGGCGGTCACGCGCAGGGTGGCGCGGTCGATGGACCGGTTGATCGCCTCGACCAGGTCGAAGTTGCCGACGTCGTGCGGTCCCTGGTTCCGGAGCGCGTCCCGCCCGCGGTTGTATTCGGAGATGCCGGCGCCGAGCACGCGCGGAATGTGGCCGTACTTCATCGTGCTCGCCATCTGCGCCGCCTCGATCATCTGGTGACCGGGGAGGAGGTCGCGCAACTTCTCCGCGTACTTGCGGCTCTGGTCCTTGGCGCGGGAGAAGCTGAAGAGGCGCTCGGCCATCACGCTCAGTGAGTAGACGGACATGATCGCCAGCGTGATGACGACCAGGCGGGCTGGAAGGCCCATCGATTTCCACATTCCAACGAGACTGAAATCCATGGCGGGGTACGTCCTCCGGAATCGCTTCCCGAAATCTTGCTTTTCCTTCTGGGGCGGGCGGAAAAGGCGGCAGAACCTACACAGGCGGACACCTGCTGTCAACGCGACCTGCCTTGCCGTGCCTTTACATGTTTTACACGCGGCGCCGCGGCCGATGCCGCCCCCGCCGCAATGCCGTCCGCTTGACTGCCTGGAGCACATCGGGTGATGTGCCCGGCTTCCGCATGATTCGCCCCTGTATCGCCGTGTGGCTCCTGGCGGCGTCCGCGGCGGCACAGACTACCGGCGCCATTTCCGGCCGCATCGTAGACGCGCAGAGCAGCAAGCCGGTCGGGGGTGCGACCGTCGTCGCGGCTTCGCCGTCCATGCCGGGCGAGGAGAACGCCCGCACGGATGCGCAGGGAGAGTTCGAGATCGGACTGCTGCCGCCGGGCGTCTACACCCTGAACGTCCAGGCGGAAGCGCACCAGTCCTTCACCCAGGATGGGCTCGCCGTGCACGCGGGCAGGACGATCCGGGTCTACCTTTCGATCGACCCCGAAAAGGTCACCGGGGCGCCGTTTCGCTTTGTCCAGGAGCCGCCTGTCCTTCCCGCCACCAGCGCGCAGACCGGTGCGGTGATTTCACGCGAGCAATTGGAGCTCATTCCGTACGGCCGCGACGAGCGCAGCTTCGAACCGGCCGCGGCGTCCGCGCCCGGCGTCTTGCCGCGTCCGCTCGGGCTCGAGATCCTCGGATCTCCCGCGAGCGGGACGCGCTACCGCATCGACGGCGTCGACGTCACCGACCCGGCGTCGAATCGCCAAGGCCGCCGGCTCGTGCAGCAGTTCATCCAGGAGGTCAACGTCGAGGGCGCTGCGCTCGGCGCCTCCTACGGCCGCGTGGCCGGCGGCGTCGTCCAGGCGATCACCCGGTCGGGCGGAAACGAGCTGCACGGCTCGGCTTTCCTCGACTGGATGCCGATCGAGCTTCCCCGCCGGACGCTGCGCTACAACCTCGCCGGAGGCGCCGAGCTCGGTGGCCCGCTCGCGCGCGATTCCCTCTGGTTCTATGGCGGATTCGCGCCGGTGCTGATGGCGACCCGTTCCGGCGTGCAGACCGAGTACCAGTACATCGGCAAGCTCACCCTGCGGCCGGCTCAAGGCCAGCTCCTCTCGTTCGCGGCGATCTCCGACGATTTCTCCCTCCACTACCTGGGCGATCTTCTCGATCGGACGGCGCAGGTGGAAGCGATGACCGGGTGGCATCGCCAGGGATCGGAAGCCGATTCGCTGCAGGCGCGGGTGCAGGTCGCACATCTCGCCGAGCTCCTCGGGCGGCATCGATTCGCCTGGGGCGTGGAAGGCGTGCGCGATTCAGCGGGGAATTCGAGCCGCTGGTACGGCGGCGCGTTCGCCGAGGATACCTGGAGCCCGGTGCAGACCCTGTTCCTCGACGGCGGCGTACGCCTCGAGCGCGACGAGCTGGTGGGGAAGACCGACTTCCTGCCCCGGGTCGGCGTAGCCTGGGACTTCAGCGGCCGGGGAGTCTCGCGGGCATATGCATTCGTGGGGCGGTTCTTCGAATCGCCGGAGCTCGCGTCGCAGCGCAGGACGCGAGAGCACCAGCTCGCGGCGGGCGTGCAGTCCCAGATCTTCCGCGACGTCGTTGCCGGTCTCGACTACGTCCACAAGGATTTCCGGGACGCGCCCGACGGGCGGACGTCCTACGACGGAGCGACGCTTTCGCTCGCGAAGCCCTTCTCCGCCAGCTCACTATTGCAGGCGAGCTACACGCTCTCGTCGCTGCAGGGTTCCGGCCCGGTCGCGGCGGACGCTCCGAACGTGATCAAGCTCGATGCCGCGTACGCTTACGAATGGGACGCAAAGACCACCGCCACTCTCGGGACCAGCTTGCGCGTGATCGAGGGATCGCCCTGGCAGGCGACCATGGACGTCCGCGCCGGCATAGTGCGGGCGCTGACGAATCCGTACGTGCTCACGGTGACGGCGGACGTGCTGAACTTGTTCGATCGCGAGCGCGGCGGGACCCCGCCCCTGGCGGGACGGTTCAGCGCGAGACTCTCGTTCTGAGCTTCTGCAACGGCGACTACGGTAGCGTCGTCCAGACCTGCAGGAGGTCCTGCGGCAGCGCGCTCTCGTACCGGGCCCGCGACCCGTCCGGATGGCGGAAGGCGAGCCGCGCCGCGTGCAGGAAGTGCCGGGGCAACCCGGGCAGATCCGGCCCGCCATAGAGGGCATCGCCGGCGAGCGGATGCCCGATGAACGCGAGATGGGCGCGGATCTGGTGCATCACTCCGGTGGGGATCTCCACCTCCAGCAGCGTGAACCCGCTCTTGCGCTCCCTCGGCAGGAAGCGCGTGACCGCGGCGCGCGCGCCGTGTTCCTCGGCGTACGCGGCGTCGCTCGCCGCCTGCATGCGGCGCGGGTCTCGCGGGTCATGCAAGAGCGGAAGGGCGATCTCTCCGCCGGCGTGGATCTCCCCCGACGCCAGCGCGAGGTAGCCTTTCTCCACCGTCCGCGCGGTGAACTGCGCGCGGAGCATCGCGTGCGCGGCTTCGGTGCGCGCGGCGAGCAGCAAGCCCGAGGTGTCCGAGTCGAGCCGGTGCACGAGCCCCCCCTCGCGCGCCGACGGTCCCACTTGCGCCAGCTCCGGGAATCGGCCGACCAGCGCATTCGCCGCGGTGCCGCGCTCGCCGGGCTTGAGCGGATGCGAAGGCATCCCGGCCGGCTTGTCGGCGACGACGAGATGCGCGTCCGCGTGCACGATCCGGATCGGCAGCTCGGGCTGCGGCGCTGGCTGATCCGGCGGAGGCTTCTCGACGGAGATGCGCGCGCCGGCCCGCACCGGGGTCCCCTTCGGCGCCCGCTTGCCATCGACGCGCACGCGCCCGTCCGCGATCCACTCCATCGCCCGCCCTCTGGAAACGCCGAACAGCCTGGCCACCACTTTGTCCAGCCGCTCGGCCGGCGCGCCTTCGGGTACCAACCGCTCCTCCAACTCCGAAGCGCTCATCCCGCGGCCGCGCGCCCGGATCCGGCGGCCCGGGATGCGACTTCCGCTGCGGAAGACCCTGGAGAGATGCGGATGCTGCGGATCATCCAAAGAACACTTCGGCCACCGCGAAAAACGCGTCGTCGACCGTCTTGAGCTTCGCGGTCGCCTCCGCGAGCGGCACGCTCGCGATCAGGGTCCCGCGAAGCGCCGCCATCTTTCCCCATTCCTGCTTCGCGACCATGTCGGCGGCGTGGACGCCGAAGCGCGTGCCGAGCACGCGGTCGAATGCCGTGGGCGTACCCCCGCGCTGGATGTGGCCAAGAACGGTGGAGCGGGTTTCGTAGCCGGTCCTCTTCTCGATCAGCTCGGCGATCTGCTGCCCGATGCCGCCCAGGCGGATGTGGCCGAATTCGTCGAGCCTCTCGCTCGCCTTGCTTTCTCCGCCGCCCAGCTTGGCGCCTTCCGCCACCACGACGATGGAGAAGTTCACGCCGCGCGTACGGTGGCGGCGCATGATGTGCTCGCAGACGCGGTCGATATCGATGGGCTTCTCCGGAATCAGGATCACGTCGGCGCCGCCAGCGATTCCCGAGTGGGTGGCGATCCAGCCGGCGTGCCGGCCCATCACTTCGCAGACGATCACGCGGTTGTGCGACTCGGCGGTGGAGTGGAGCCGATCGATGGCATCGGTGGCGATCTGCACGGCGGTTTCGAAACCAAAAGTGAGGTCGGTGCCGGAGAGATCGTTGTCGATGGTCTTGGGGACGCCGACGACGTTCACTCCCATCTGGTGGAGCTTGGTGGCGACTCCGAGAGTGTCTTCCCCGCCGATGGCGACGACGGCCCCGACGTTCAGCGCCGAGAGGTTGCGGACCACCATCTCCGCGCCGCCCGGCTTCTTGAACGGGTTCGTCCGGCTGGTGCCGAGGATCGTGCCGCCCAGGTGGAGGATGCCGCTCGTCGCTTCCCGGGTGAGCCGGAAATGGAGCGGCGGATCCATCAGGCCGCGCCAGCCCTCCCGGACGCCCATCACCTCGAGACCATGCTGCTCGCCGCGCCGGACCACCGCGCGGATCACCGCGTTGAGGCCCGGGCAGTCTCCTCCACCCGTCAGGACCGCGATCTTCATGGCCGCGAACCTCGCAGGAGGGCGCGGCAATTTCAAGCGCTCAAGAGTGGAGGTGGCGCCCGGTGATCATCTGCACCGGTCCGAGGAAGAGGTGCTTCTCCGAGTACGCCTGCCTGCGGCTCGACTTCCCCGTCGGCCGCTCGAGCCACTGCCGCGCCACCACCTCGCCGTGATGCGCGAGCGCCGAAAGAAGCTCGGCGTCGGCCTGCGCCAGGTATCGCCGGACGAGCGGCCGCAGCAGCGACCGGAATTTCCCGCCGGGCAGGACGGAATGCCGGCGGCCGGGGTGCAGCCGTCCATCGAACTCGTTCGAGATGTGGAGCAGCTCGTGCAGCAGCGTCTCCACGCGCTGCTCGGGGGTGCTGGCGCGGAAGAACTTCGGCCGCAAGGTGATGCAGTAGCGCGCGCGCTTGCCGTTGAGCAACACGCGCGTGCCGGCGAGCGGCTTGATCGTCGCGCGCGATCCGCGCCTGGCTTCTCCAGCCACGAAGAGGATGCGCGCAGGCTGGATGTGCGACAGCTCCGACAGCTTCCTTGCCATGTCCGCCGCGAGGCGCCGGCAGAGCAGCGTCGCGTTGGGCCGTGCCGCTCTTCGGGTGGGCATGGGTGGGTGGGAACCGGTGCGGGCTCGGACGCTATCATGCCGATGGTAAGATCGGCGCGTGGAGCGGAACTACTGGGTACGCACGGAGCACGGCCGGATCTGGGGGCCGTACACCATCTCGGCTCTGGAGCGCTTGCGCGGGCAGCTGACGGAAAGGTGCGAAGCGTCGCTCGACGGAAAGGAGTGGCTCCCGGGGGCGGACTTTCCCGAGCTGCGGGGTCTGCTGATGCCGGCGCGCAAGATCGAGCGGACCGCGCCGCTCCCGGTCGCGGGGCCGCGTATCAGCAGGGCGATGGCCGCGGCCTTCGGCATCGGGGAGGAAACGGCGCAGATCGCGGGCCCCCCGCAAGTAGCGCCGCAGCAACCGCCGCCTCCGCCCGAGCCTCCGAAGCGGAAGCCGCCGGTGATGCCGCGTGCACCGGAGAAGCTCGAGGTGCCGGATTCCGGCGACCTCGCGCAGCTCTCGCCGGTCCGCCTCTATGCGCTCGCCGCCCTGACCAACGCGTCCGGAAGGGCCCGGTTCCATCTCGAGGACGGGCGGCTGCTGCAGATCGTCTTCCGGCGCGGAACGCCCGAGCACGTCTCCGCAGACGACCCGGACCTCTCGCTGCTGCGCTTCCTGCAGATGAAGGGCCATCTGCAGGCGGAGCAGGCACAGGTCGCGGAAGAACAGGCGGCGGAGAGCGGGCACGACGTGGTCGCCGCGCTGTTCCAGCTCCAACTGATTCCCGCGGCGGACGCGCACCGGCTGTTCGGCGAGCACGGCGTGTTCCTGCTCGATCGCGCGTTCGTCTCCTGGCGCGGGAAGTTCACCTTCGACAAGGAAGAAGCGCCGCCGCCAGGTTCGTTTCCACTCGGGTCGCGCTGGGGCCTGCTGGTGGACGCGATGCGCCGGCTGGAGGTGGGGTCGGTGCGCGCGCGCCTCGGCAGGCGGCTCTCGCGGCCGGTGGTCCGCTCGGGCGGGCTCGGCGTCGGCAAGCTCGACGAGCTGGGCCTGAATGCGCAGGAGACGCGCATCTACGCGACGATCGATGGAACGAAGAGCGGCGAGGAGCTGTTGCGAATCCACGACGCCTCGACCGCCTTGCGACTCCTGTATCTCTTGACGGAGCTGGGGCACCTCTCGTTCGCGGAAGTCGAGGAAGAGACGGAGGTGGAGTCCGCGCCTGCACCGCCGGCGGCAGCGCAACCCGCGTCACCCGCCGCCGCACCGCAGCCGGCAAAGCCTGCCGCAGCGCCGCCGCCGCTCCCGAAGACCACGCGCGAGGCGCCTCGACCGCCCGCGGCCCAGCGGCCGGCGGCCCCGCCGGTGATGAAATCGGCGCCTCCCGTCCTGCAGGCGTCCCCCGCGAAACCCGTCGCGCCCGCCGTCTCGCGCCCGCCACCCACGTTCGCTCAAGGCCCCGCCGGCGAGTCGCCGCAGGCGATGCAGGCGCGGCTTTCGGTCCTCTGGCTGCGGCTCTCGCAGGCCGACCACTTCGACGCGCTCGGCATGGAGCGCAAATCCGCCTCGCCGGCGGAAGCGAAACGGAACTTCTTCGTGCTCGCCAAGGAGCTGCATCCCGACACGGTCACCGATCCGGCCCAGGCCGGACTGAAGGAAGTCAAGGAGCGCTTGTTCGCGCGCATCAACGAGGCGGCGCAGGTGATCGGTGACGAGAAGCGGCGCAAGGAGTACGAGGCCGAGCTGGACGGCAAGGCGCAGAACGTCGACGTCGCCCGCATCTTCGCGGCGGAGGAGAACTTCCAGCGCGCCGAGATCCTGATCAAGGCGCGCAAGTACCAGGAAGGGCTCGATCTGCTCGAGCAGGCCATCGAGATGAACCCGGAGGAGGCGGAGTTCTACGCGTTGCGCGGATACGCGAAGTTCCTCCTGGCGAAGGACCGCAAGCAGTCCTACGAGGATTGCGCCGCCGACTGCCGCAGGGCCGTGAAGATGGTCGAGCGCTGTCTGCCCGCCCACCTCTACCTCGGGCACATGGCGAAGGTGCTCGGCGATCTGAAGGCGGCGAGGAAGGCCTACTCACGCGTGCTGGAGCTGGACGGGAACCACCTGGAAGCCCAGCGCGAGCTGCGCATCATGGGCGCCAAAGGCTGATCACCGCGGCAGAACGATCTGCGGGTGCTCCTTGCGCCGCCGGTAGAGCAGCGCGGTGCGCCCCAGCACCTGCGCGACGTGCGCTGCGGTCTTTTGCGCGAGCAACTCCGCCGCCTCGTGCCGGTCCTGCGGCGAGCTTTCGGCGATGCGGATCTTGATCAGCTCGTGCGCTTCCAGTTGCTGCTCCGTCTGCCGGACCACCGCTTCGCTGACGCCTTCGTGGCCCACCTGGACGACCGGGTCGAGATGATGGCCGAGAGCGCGCAGGTGGCGCCGCTGCTTGCCGGTGAGCTCGTCAGCCAACGCTGGCCCGGACCGAGAACTCGCGATCCTGCGGGATGGTCGCAGACCGCGCGATCAGCGCGTCCAGCAGGCGGAGGAAGAGGAACACGTTCGGGATCGCGCCCACGCTGCCGCCGCCGAAGGCGAGGAACTTGCCCCGCTGCCGGATGCGCAAGAAGCCTGCCTCCACCGCAATCTTCTCGATGTCCGGCAGGGCGCAAGACTTGTAGCCACCGAACAGCTTGCGGACCGAGATCTTCTCCTTGTCGAGGATCAGGGCCTTTCCGAATCGAACTTCTTCGCCGCGCTCGATCGTCGCGCGCGCCTCCGGGAAGCGCGCGGCCGTCTGCTGGTCCGCCACGCGCTCGGCGAGCACGTCCATGCCCTTCATGTTGCTCGGCAGGCGTCGCTTCCTTCCCTGCGGGTCGGTGAGGGTCACGTGGATGTTCGTGCCCGCCGGAATGACGTGGTAGACGCGGATCTTCACCGCGCGATAGCGCAGCTCGATCATCTCCGCCCAGCGCAGCGCCCAGAGCTTCCCGCGCAGCCCCCAGCGTTCGATGCCGTCGGTCCGCACCACCACCTTGCTGCGGTTCTGCTGCACGATGGCGAGGACGCCCAGCGCGAGCAGTGTCCCTCCGCCGGCCAGCAGCGGCATGCGCGCGTCCGCATCCGATCCGGAGACTTGCGTCCCGAACCAGACCATCGCGGCCCCCGGGAGCACCATCATCAGCACGGCGAGGACGCGGCCGAACAGCGTGGCCGGATGGGTTGCGACGACATCGCCTTCAGGCGCCTGCAGCGGTTCCATTTCCAAACCCCTCAGCGCGCTTCGCCGGCGCGCTTCTTCGGAGTCGCGAACAGTTCCTGCTGCTCAGGGATCAGCCCCAGCTTTTTCGCGACCGGGGCGAAGCTTCGCCGATGCAGAACGCACGCGCCAAGGCGCTCCAATGCGTCGAGGTGTTCCGGGGTCGGATAGCCCTTGTGGTCGGCGAACCCATACCCCGGATATTCGCCATCGAGCTGCGCCATCAGGCGATCGCGGTGCACCTTGGCGACGATGCTGGCGGCGCCGATGGTGATGCTCTTGGCGTCCCCCTTGATGATGGGTTGCTGCGGCATGGAAAGCCCGTCGAGCTTGCGGGCATCGATCAGCAGATGTTGCGGCTGGGGGATGAGGGCGAGCACGGCGCGCTTGAGCGCGAGCAGCCCCGCCCGATAGATGTTGACGGTGTCGATCTCCTCCACCTCGGCGCGTCCGATGCCCACCGCGAGGGCGCAGGCCCGGATCTCCGGCTCGAGCGCGTCTCTCTCCTCCGGCGTGAGCAGCTTGGAGTCGTTGACTCCCTTGATGCGCGTGCCCGGAGGCAGGATCACGGCAGCCGCGATCACCGGGCCGGCGAGGGGCGCCATCCCCACTTCGTCGCAGCCGCCGACCAGAGTGATGCCCTGCTCCCAGAGCGGCAGCTCGAAGGCGCAGAGGCGCGAGAGCCTGCGTCCCTCGGCCTGCGCCTTGTGGTTGCGCCGCTCGATCCGCTCCGCGATCGCCCGCGCTCCGGCGCGGGGGTCCGACTTCAGGGCGGTGAGCCCGCCGCCGGGGAGATCGCGGCACTCGTCGACATAGAGGCGCTGCAGTTCGGGCACCGGCGTCCTGCGGAGGTCCTGCACGCGCACGCCGGCAAAGTAGAGCCACGCGGCCGCAGCGCGCAAGATGTAGGTTGAAGCCATGCTGACGTTCTATGACGCCCCCGTCTCGGGAAACACGTACAAGGTGCGGCTGCTGCTCAGGCAGCTGGCGATCCCGCACGAGGCGGTCCGGCTGGACATCGTCGGCGGGGAGGTCCGTGCGAAGGAGTTCCGCAAGGTGAATCCCTTCGGGCGCGTCCCGTTCATCGTGGAGGACGGGTTCGCCCTCGCGGAGTCGAACGCGATCCTGCTGTACCTGGGGCGGGGCTCGAGGCTGCTGCCGGGCGACGTTCGGGCGCAGGGGCTGGTGCAGCAATGGATGTTCTTCGAGCAGAACCAGGTCGAGACGGCGCTCGGCCTGCCGCGCCTCTGGAGGAAGTTCGGCGTCGAGCAGGATCCTGCGCTGTTCGAGCACTACCGGCCGCGGGCGGTCGCCGCGCTGAAGGTGCTCGAGCGGCACCTCGCGCAGCGCGACTGGTTCGTCGGGGATGCCTACTCCGTGGCGGACATCGCGCTGTTCGCGTACAGCCAGATGGCGCCGGACGCGGGGCACGACCTGGGGCAGTTTCCGGCGGTGAGCGTGTGGATGGATCGGGTCCGCGCGCAGCCGGGGTGGTTTTCGCTCGAGTGACAGCCCTTACTGGCACGTATTCCCGGGTGGGCCATCTACGGTCGTGCCACATCGGGTCGGAGACGGACAACCCGCGTTGTCCGAGCATTGGATCTCACAGGTCCTCAAGAGCGGGCCTTTGTCGCCGGCGATCCCGTAGTAGGCCATGCACGTCTGACCGGCAGCGCACGGCTGATTCGAGCAGTCGACGTGGAGCCGTGCCGTCGACGCTCCACCGCCACCGCCACAGCCCAGAGCGGTGAGGACGAAGACTGGCCAGACACGCCAAATGTCCATTGGCCCTCCCGCAACGGATTGTCATTGCGCAGCAAGGTGCGCCGACGTTCTACTAGAACGCGTCCGACATATCGCTCGAGCGGATCATGCCTTTCCGCTGTTCAACTTCTCCGCGCGCGCCTTGAAGTTCGCCAGCAGGCCCGGCAAG
>MNFJ01000159.1 GCA_001918155.1 Deltaproteobacteria bacterium 13_1_40CM_4_68_19 | reverse complement strand
CGATGGGAAGCACGCCGCGCACCGGCAGCACGTCCCCGGACAGTGCCAGCTCCCCCGCGAGCAGCGGCGCGCGGTCCGGCAGCGGAACGAGCCCTGCGGCGGCGAGGATCCCGAGCGCGATGGCGAGGTCGAACGCCGCTCCTTCCTTGCGCAGATCGCCGGGAGCGAGATTGACGGTGATCTTCTTCTGGGGAAGCTGATAGCCGCTGTTGCGCAAGGCCGTGAGCACTCGCGTGCGCGCGTCGTTGCAGGCGTGGTCGGGGAGCCCGACGAGATGGAATCCGGGCAGACCGAGCGCGAGATCCACCTGCACCTCGACGAGGCGCGCGCCGGCGCCGGCGATCGCCGCGCAGTGGAGAGAGGAATGCACGGGGCGCGCCTGTGCGAACGTCGTGCCGTGCGCGCGTCAGAGGGCGATGCGGCGCGCGCGTCCCGAAACCGGACTCTCGTTTCGGACGAGGCGGAGCGAAACGGACCTCACCACCACCAGCGGCGGTAGCGCGGCAGGTTGGGCGAGAACAGCACCAGGAGCAGAAGCCCGACCAGGAACCCGGCCACCTGCAGCCTCGGGTGCCCGCGCGCTCCGAACGCCAGCAGCCCAGCTCCGACGAAGGACGCCGCGGCCATCGCGCCGCCGACGATCCGCGTGCGCGGGGTCGGAAGCAGTCCCAGGAGCCGCACGCCGACGGGCGTCGGATCCCGCATCCCGCCGCTCCACCACCACGACAGCCGCGCCCGTTCGCGCTCCCCGACCTCCCGGGCCAGCGCCTCCCCGAGCATGCGGTTCTGCTGCAGCAACTCCTGCTCGGTCCGGCTTTCCTGTAGCGCGGCATGCTCCTGCGCGCGCTGCACCTGCCGCTCCGCCCACAGCCTTTCGTTCCAGGCCCGCACCTCCTCGCCGACGAGCAGCCCCTGGCAGTTCACGCAACGTTCCGCGTACCGCGTGTTGTCCGCCTCGCACCGGGGGCAGCGCAAGAAAGGCTGCTCGCCGTGGTCCATCTCCAGGGCCATTCCCGAGGGCGCGCCGCTGAACCGCGCCGCGGTCGCGACCTCGTGGTGCGGCGCCTCGTCCGGGCGCCGCGGGCGTTCGAGCTTGAGGAAGCGCGTCAGCCGTCCGGCCATCAGCCGGCCACCGCCAGCCGCTGCGCCCCGGACGCGGGCCGCGTCCGGTTCTTCGCCCATTCGCGCAGCCGCGAGATCTCCTCGCCCATGGTGGCGGAGAGCGGAAACGCCTCCTCCACCGCCTTCAATACGTGCGCGTGCCGCAGCTCGGTCTGCTCGCCGAAGGCGTAGTAGAGGCCGGCGATCACCGCCTGCTCGATCTCCGATCCGGAGAACCCTTCGGCGGTGGTGGAGAGCGCGTCCAGATCGAACGCCGCCGGATCTCGCTCCCGCCGGGCGATGTGGATGCGGAAGATCTCCCGCCGCTCCGCCGAGCTGGGCAGGTCGATGAAGAAGATCTCGTCGAACCGCCCCTTGCGCAGCAGCTCCGGCGGCAGCGCGTCGATGCGGTTGGCCGTCGCCACCACGAACACCGGCGCGGTCTTCTCCTGCAGCCAGGTGAGCAGCGCCCCGAAGACCCGGGCGGAGACGCCGGAGTCGGTGACCGCCGCGCCGGCGTTTCCCGCCAGGCCCTTCTCGATCTCGTCGATCCAGAGCACCGTCGGCGAGACGCTCTCCGCCACCCGGATGGCGCGGCGCAAGTTCTCCTCGGAAGATCCGATCAGCGAGGAGAAGATCCTCCCCAGGTCGAGGCGCAAGAGCGGCAGGGACCAGACCGATGCGATCGCTTTCGCCGTCAGGCTCTTGCCACAGCCCTGCACTCCGAGCAGCAGCAGTCCCTTCGGCGACGGGAGCCCGAACTTGCGCGCGGGCTCGCTGAAGGCGCCCGTCCTCCCGTTCAGCCAGCCCTTCAGCTCGTCGAGGCCGCCGACATGGGCCAGCTCCTGCTCCATGCCGACGAACTCGAGCAGGCCGCTCTTGCGCACGACCTGGCGCTTCTCCTCGAGCACCAGGCGGATGTCGTCCTTGTCCAGCACGCCGTCGTTCGCGATGGCCTTCGCGAAGGCGTTCTCCGCCTCGCTCAGCGTCAGTCCCTGCGCGGCCTTGATGATCTGCTCGGCCTGCTCCTTGGTCAGCTCGACCCGCGCCTTGTTCCCCCGGCGCACGACCGTGACGATCTCCTTGAGCAGCTGGAACAGGTCGCGGAACGAGGGCAGGGGAACGTCGAGGACCGAGACCTCCTTCTCCAACTCCACCGGAATGCTCAGCACCGGCGCGAGGAGGATCACCGTGGTGTAGGTGGACTTGAGGTCCTGCGCGAGCTCGCGCATCGCCCGCACCACGGCTGGGCTCTCGAGGAAAGGGTGGAAGTCCTTGAGCACCACCAGCGACGCCTCGGTGAGCTTCCCGATCGCCCCCAGCGCCTCGACCGGGTCGCGCGACTGCTCGCTGATGGTCACGGTCCGCACCCCGGAGACTCGCCGCAGTCCGCGCGTCACCGACCACTGCAAGAGGGCCTTCCCGTGCGTCTGGGCGACGTCCTGGAGGATGGCGTCGAGGCGCTGCTCCTCCCAGGTCAAGAGATAAATGAGCGGATAGCGGGCTCGGATGAGAGTGTCGAGGTCGGAGACGAACTTCGGCGTCCCTGCGGGCGCAGCTTCCAGCGTCTCCATCCGCTGGATTCTACCAGATGATCAAATGCGGCCCGCCGCCTGGCGGAGGCGGGCGGCGGCCTCTTCGACCTGCTCCAGATGAAAGTCCAGGTGGGTCACGGCGCGGATGCGCGTGCCGCTCACCGCGTTGATCAGGACGCCCTCCTTCCGGGCCGCCTCGACGAGCGCGGGCGCGTTCTGGACGTCGGCGAGCAGGATGTTCGTCTGCGGCGCGTGCCAGGCAAAAGGCACCAGGGCGGCGAGTCTTCTCGCGCTTTCGTGGTCCTCTGCGAGCCGCTGCAGATGGTGGTCGAGCGCGTACATTCCCGCCGCCGCCAGCACCCCCGCCTGCCGCAACCCGCCTCCCACCCGCTTTCGCAGCCGGCGGATGGCCTTGATCCGTTCGCGCGTCGTGGCGACGAGGGATCCGGCGGGAGCGCCCAGCCCCTTGCTCAGGCACACCGACACGGTGTCGGCCCTCTCGCACCATTTCTGCAGCGCGATCCCAGTCGCCACGTGCGCGTTCCAGATGCGCGCGCCGTCGAGGTGCACGGCGAGGCCGGCGCCGTGCGCGACGTCCGCGACCGCCTCCATCTGCGCCAGCGGCCAGATGCTCCCGCCGCCGCGGTTGTGCGTGTTCTCGATCGCGACCGCCCTCTGGCGCGGATCGTGGTCGGTCTGGCCGGAGCGGAGCACGGCCCTCACCGCCTCCGCCGTGAAGATCCCGCGAGGACCGTCGACGACCAGGCTCTGCGCGCCCCAGAGCGCCGAGATGGCGCCGCCCTCGTAATTGACGACATGGCTGCTCCGGTCGCAGATGATCTCTTCGCCCATGCCCGCGAGCGAGCCGAGGGCGATCTGGTTCGCCATCGTCCCGGTGGGCACCCACACGGCCGCTTCCTTGCCCAGCAGCGCCGCGACGCGGTCTTGCAGCGCATTGACGGTGGGGTCCTCGCCGTACACGTCGTCGCCCACTTCGGCGGCCGCGATGGCCTTGCGCATCCCGGCGGTCGGGCGGGTGACGGTATCGCTGCGCAGATCGATGAGGTCCATTGGATGCTCCGCGCTGTGCGCTGCGCCCGTCGCGGGCGAAGCCCGCGCCTGCGGGCCCGCGCATGATAAACGCGTCCGCGGTGGCCCGCGAATCGAAAGCAGACCGCGCGCGCAGGTTCGCGGAGATCGTCCGCCGGCTGGAAAAGGAGATGCCCGAGGCGAAGATCGCGCTGAACTACGAAGACGAGCTGCAGCTGCTGGTCTCGGTGATGCTCTCCGCCCAATCCACCGACGCGGTCGTGAACCAGGTGACGCCGGCGCTCTTCGCGCGGTACCCGACCGCGGCCCACTACGCCCGCAGCACGCCGGAGATCCTCGGCGAGCAGATCAAGCGCGTCGGGCTCTGGCGGGCGAAAGCGAAGAACCTGCACGAGACGATGACGCGGATCGCGCGCGATCACGGCGGACACCTCCCGCGAAAGCGTGAGGAGCTCTGCGAGTTGCCCGGAGTCGGCTGGAAGACTGCGGGGGTGGTGGTGAACCACGCTTTCGGCACGCCCGCGCTGCCCGTGGACACCCACGTCGGCCGGGTCTCGCGGCGGCTGGGGCTCACGCGCGAGGAGGACCCGCGCAAGGTGGAACAGGAGCTGTCGGCGCTGTTGCCGGACCGGCTCTGGGGACGGGCGCACCAGCTCTTGATCTGGCATGGCCGCCGCACCTGCGAATCCCGCCGGCCGCACTGCTCGCGATGCGTGGTGCGCGACCTCTGCCCGCGCCGCGGGGTCAAGGAGAGCGACTGAAGAGGAGGAGGTCGTTTCCGTCCTGGAGGAGCGCGTCGTAGCGCGCCCAGCCTTTCGGTGCCCGGGCGACATACTGCGACCAGCTCAGAGCGGTGAGCGGCCCGTCCGAATCGGCGAAATGATGGATGAATGCCTCCACCGTCTGGCGCTGCGGGCATGTCATCGTGCGGCCCTCGGCGATCACCGACGCGGCCGAAAGCCACGAACAGATCCGGCTCGGGTCGGGGCTGGGCGCGGCGGCGATGACGTAGAGCAGATCGTCCGGGAGGTGCCGCAGGATCCCGGCCGCGAGGCCCAGCACGTGATGCGCGGGCGCTCCAGCGATCTCCGCTTCGGGACCGCAGGACCCGTCCGCGCGGAAGGGCAGGGTCGCCGCCATCAGCGCGCCCTGCCAGATCACGGCTGTCGTGAGCTGGTCGGTGTGCACGTCGACGGCATAGACGTGCCGGTAGTCTTCGGCGAGAGCGCGCGCGTGCCGCAGGGTCGCCAGCGTATGGACCGACAGCCCACCCGGGTAGCCGTGGTGGCCGTTCTCACAGCCTCCGCCGGGCGCCGCGAGAAAATCACCCCTCTTCGGCGGAGGCAGCTCGAGCCTCGGGTCGCCGAGCAGCTTCCGCGCCTCGGCCGGATGCCCGTACGCCCAGGCTTGCTGCGGAAGCCATGGAGCGAGCACCTGCGCCTCCACGGCAGCGCGCAAGGCGGGATCGCCGATGGCCGCGGCTTCCCGGCGGACCTCGAGGTAGGCGCGGTAGGCGAACGGGAGTTTCGCTGCCGCCTCGCGGGCGCGGATCGCGGGGTCCTGCGCGGCGGCGAGCATGATGAGGAGCGTAATTTTTGCCATATCGGGGCGTCGATCTAGCGTAGTTCGCGATGGCGAACGACCTTCGTCAGCGGATCGAATCCGAGCTCTCGCTCGCGCTCGAGTGCGCGTTGGCGACGGAGGAGGCCCTGACCGAGGCGGCGGGACTTCTCTCCGAGGCGGAGTCGCTCGTATCGCGGATGTCCAGCGACCACCGTCCTCGCCGGCGGCCCAAGCGAAAGCGCCGCAAGGGAGAGCGCATCTCGTAAAGCGGCGTCGCTCCTCGTCGGCGTTCTGCCGGTACGCCTCGCTCGTCGCTCCTTGCGTGGCTTGCACCTCCGCCGCCTGGCTCGGTCCGAGGTCATGAGATGCGCCCTTGTGAGCGGTTTGCCTACCGCTGGACCTCGCGCGCAGAGCCGGTGAGCAGCGGCCGGCCCGCCCAGCCCGGCGGAACCACCAACTCCACGGACCCTGCCGGCACCCATCCCGTCAGTCCGTTCGCGAGCTTGATGCGCCGGAAACCCGCTTCCTCGTCGTCCACCCGCACCGTCGTGCCCTCGTGGATCTCGAAGCGGCTCAAGCTCTTCTCCGCGGGCCCTTCACGCGCAGGGACCGCCTGCGCGACGACCACTGCGCGCCGCATCGCCATGCCGCGGCCCGCGGCCGCGCCGAAGGTGAGGAGAGCGGAGAGGAGCGCGCCTCCGAAGCAGCCGGCGGCCGCCAGCGCCGCCCAGCGCGGGCTCCCGCGCAGGAGCCGAAGTCCGAGCAGGATCCACGCCGCTGGCCAGAGCACGGCGAGGATCGCCGCCGCCCCGGTTCCGGGCAGCGGAGCGAGCAGGCGGGCCATCGTCTCCGCTCCTCCCTCCTCGGCATCTCCTTCGAGGCGGTCCACGTTCCCCCGGCGCACCTCCGCCAGGTCGGCGCCCGCATCGTCGTCGCCGGGTTCGAGGAACAGCGCCCGTTCGAAATGGACCACCGCCAGCCCCCGCTTTCCCTGGCGCAGATAGGCGGCGCCGAGATTCGTCTCCAGCTCGGTGGAGGCGACGCCTTCGGAGACGAGGGCCTCGTAGGCTGCGATCGCGCGCGAGACGTCACCGGACAGATATGCGGCGTTCGCATCGGCGAAGAGCTGCGCTCCGGCCGGCTCGGCGGCGGCGAGCAGCGCGGCGAGGAGGAGGGTCACCTGCTCCTCCGGTCCAGCTCGCCGAGGACCTGATCCGCCCGGCCGAGCATCGCTTCCCTCGCCGGAGAATCGCCGCTGCCGGGCGCGAAGCGCGCGCGGTCGCAGTCGTCCAGGACGCGCACCAGCCGGCGCACCGGCTCCTCCGGCTGCCCCCGCGCCATCAGGGCTGACACGAGCTCGTCGCGCGTCAGGCCGGCGGCCGCGATGCCTTGCTTGTCGGCGAGATATCCGGTCACCGCGCGGACGATCTCCGCGTAGAAGGCCACCGACTCTCCGCGCTGGAGCAGCGCCCGGGCCCGGCGCAGCCGCCTCGCCGCGGCGCTTCGAGCGAGCTCCATGCGCCTGCGACCGGGATCGACGTGCAGCATCCGCCGCAGGCGGGCGAGCCCGAGCACCAAGGCGAGGCCGAACGGCGGCAGGCCCAGCGCAGGCCAGAACCACGGCTGCGCCCAGGGCGGTATCGCGCGCTGCACCGAGCCCAGGTGCAGACGGATGGGTCGGATCCCGCCCTTGACGAGCAGGTTCTGTGAGATCGGCTCCGCGGCGGGTTGCCCGACCGTCCCCGGGCCGACATGCAGCGCGATCGGATCGGTGCGCACGGTCCGGTACTGCTTCTGCTCCGGGTCGAAGATGTCCATCGCGAGCGCGGGGATCTCCACGGCCCCCGTCCTCTCCGGGACGAGCAGTTGCTCGACGGTGCGGGTGCCGTTGATCTGGCCTCGCTCGATCGTCTCCTTGTCCGAGACGGTCGCGTCGTACGCGCGCACGCCGGAGAGGACCGGAAGCCTCGGCAGCCGCAGATCGCGCACGTTGCCGTGGCCGGTCGCCACCAGCCGGAACGTGATCGGCTGCCCGACCGCGACGCTGGAAGGGTCCGCCGAGGCGCTCAGCGTCCACTGGCCCACGTTGCCGAGATCGAATCCCGCCGGCTTGCCGGGCGGCAGCGGGTGGACCTCGAGCTGCAGCGCCTGCGACGAGCGCCGCGAGCTTTCGCGCGAGAAGAGCATGCCGAAGCCCGTGAGGACCTGCACTTCGGCCGGCTCGATCGCCGCCTTTCCCGGCCGGAGCGGGAACAGCGCCCGGCGGCGCAGCAGGTACGCCGTGTACGGGACACCGTCGAGGATGCGCTGCTCGGGCACCAGCTGCTGCGGCGCCTCGACGTCTTCGCTCCAGAACCCGTCGAGGCGGGGGATCTGCAGCTTCTCGATGCTGCTCACGTTGGTGCGGGCGAGCAGGTACAGCGAATACGTGACCTGCTGGCCGACGAACGGCCGCTCGTTGTCCACGGCTGCGCGCAGGATCAGGTCGCGCTGGCCGGGATGCACGTCTGCGAAGGGATCGAGGCCGTCTGCCATGCGATCTTCGGCCAGGCGGTCGGCACCCTGCGTCCGCCTGCGCAGGGCTTGCCCGGCCGGGACGACGCGGACCTTGATCGGGTCGGTCTGGAGCTTCTGGCCGTGGAACTCGAGCTTCACGGCCTCGACGGTCAGCTCTCCCGCGCGCCTGGGAGTCAGGGCCAGCGAGGTGATCACCGTCCTGCGGAAGGAAGGAGCGCTGTTCGAGAGCGTGAAGGTGACCTGCTCGGACTGCGATCGGCTGACGACGTCGAAGTCCGCGAAGGTCGGGATCTGCAGTTCGCCCGTGTCGGCCTTGGAAGCGTAGCTGACGGTGATGCGGAGCGTGAGGGTGCCGTCGAGGGCGACCTCGCTCGCATCCGCCGTCGCCGACAGCTCCACCTCGCCCGCGGCGAGCGCGGGCAGCGCGATCAGGAGCGCCAGCCGGAGCGCGTTACCAGTCCTTCTCGAGATCACTTCGCTTCCTCACATCCGCCTTCTTCTTGGCGAATCGCCAAGTCTGCAGATTCTTTTCGCTGGCGCGCAGCGCGTCCAGCAATCGTTGCGCCTCGCTGCGATCCATGGGTTTCTCGTTCGCCGCCTCGCCCGTCCTCGGCTGCGGCTCGCTCTTGCCTTGCTCCTGGGCGGCCGGATCCTCGCGCTGCTGCGCCTCGCCCTGCTGCTGCTGGCCAGTTCCGGGATCCTCCGGCGGCGATTGCTCCCGCTTGCGCGACGCATCGCTTTTCTGCGCCTCGGGCTTCTGCTCTCCGCCCTGCCGCGGGAGCTGGTCAGGTTTCGGCTGGCCGGCGGGATTCGCCCGGCGCTGGTCCTGCGTGCGCAGCAGCAGCTCCAGGTTCACCTTGGAATCGGCGTCCGCCGGGTCGAGCCCCAGGGCTGCCCCGTATTGCCGGACCGCTTCGTCGGCATGCCCCAGCGCCTCGCTCGCCAGAGCGAGATCGTACGCGGCCTTCGGTTTCAAGGCCGCATCGCCGCGCTGCAGCGCCTGGGCAGCCTCGCTGGAAGCCTCCGCCGCCTTCGACGGATCGAGCTTGAGGAGCACGGTGGCCCGGTCGAAGGCGATCTGGGGATCATCCGGCATCCGCGCCCGGGCCCGATCGTACTCGCGCAGGGCGGCCTCCGGATCGTCCTGGGCCGCGAGAGCGTTGCCGCGCGCCACGTCGTCGTCCTCCCGCCGGTACAGCCGTTCGATGGCGCGGCCGAGGGATCCGCGCACCCGCGAGAAGACGCCCGGCGGCGCCGTCGGCTTCGCCACCACCACGACGCGCTCGGGCGCCGCGAGGAGCAGCGCGAGCAGGAGCGCAGTCATGCGGCGGCCCTCCGGCGCAGCGGTCCTTCCCCGAGGGCGGCGGCCGCGCAGAGCAGGGCGAAGGCCGGCCAGGCGAACCAGGGGTACTTGTCGTCGTACTGGACCGAGAGGCGCGATTCGAACTCACCCTTGTGGATCCTCTCCAGCTCGGGGAGGAATTTCAGGACGCCGAGATCCGCGCCGCCGCCCGCCAGCAGCGCGCCGTTGCCGCGGGCGGTCAGCTCGCCAAGCCCTTTGATGTCGGTGCGAGTGAGGACGGTGCGGCCCTCCTTGTCCTTCTTGTAGCCGGTCAGGTTTCCGGCGCGGTCCAGGACGGGGATCGGCTCTCCCTCCGTGCTGCCGATCGGCACCGCGAAGATGCGGATGCCGGCTTCCGCGAGATCGGAGGCCGCGGCGAGCGCATCGCCGCGCTGATCCTCGCCGTCGGTGATCAGCAGCACTGCCTTTCCCGCGTCGCCACGGCCGCCGCCGTCGAGCACTTCGCGCGCCTGGTAGAGGGCGTCCGCGATGGCCGTTCCCTGGGTCGCCATGCTGAGCGGCTCGACGGCGCGCAGGAACAGCCGGGCCGCGGCGTAGTCGGTGGTGAGCGGGCATTGGATGAACGCGTCGCCGGCGAACACCACCAGGCCGACGCGATCTCCGTTCAGGCGGTCGAGGAGCGCCGTGACCTCCAGCTTCGCGCGCTCGATGCGCGAGGGCTTCACGTCCCGCGCGAGCATGCTGGTCGAGGCGTCGATCGCGACCACCAGATCGATGCCCGAGCGCTGGACCAGCTCGGTGCGCTCGCCGCACTGCGGGCCGGCGGCCGCGACGAAAAGGAAGAACAGGCCCAGGCCGAGCGTCACCCCTTTGGCGATTCCCTGCGTGGTGCCGCCGCCGCGCAGCACCCGATCGAGCCGTGCCTGCGGCACCATCGCCGCCACCCGTTGCTGCCGCTGCCAGGATCGGATGGCCGCCAGCGCGCCCGCGACCAGGCCGAGCGGCGCGATCCAGAGGAAGAGCGGCGCGAGGATGCGCAGGTGCTGCCCGAGCAGCGTCGTCTGGATCCCGCTCACGGCGCTCCCTGCATGCGCGTCCCGCGCAGCGCGACGCCGATCAGCCCGAAAAGGGCGGCGGGGACGAAGAAGCGCGCATACCATTCGTCGTAGCGGGTGCTTCCGCCGGCGTCGTAGATCTTGCTCTTCTCCAGGCTGTCGAGGACGGCGCTCAGGCCGCGCTCCAGCGACTCCTTGTCCGTCGCCGCGTAGTATGCCCCCCCGGTCACCTTGGCGATCTGCTGCAGGAGCTCGGGGTTCACGTCGATCTCGACCGGCTCGTACGTCGTGCGTCCGAACAAGTCCGTGCCGGTCGGGTAGGGAACGCGCCCGCCCTTGCCGATGAGGATGGTGAAGACCTTGATCCCGAGGTCCTTCGCGATCCCCGCGGCCTGGAGCGGGGAGAGATTGCCGGCGTTGTTGTCTCCGTCGGTGATCAGGATCACCACGCGGCTCTTCGCGTCCGACTCGCGCAGCCGGTTCACCGCGGTGCCGAGGGCGTTCCCGATGGCGGTGCCGTCCACGATCACGCCCGTGCGCACCTGGTCGAGCAGCGAATCGAGCACCTTGTAGTCGAGCGTCAGCGGGCATTGCGTGTAGGCCTCGCCCGCGAAGACCACCAGCCCGATGCGATCGTTCTGGCGCGAAGCGATGAAGCTCTTCAGCACCTCCTTCGCCACCGTGATCCGGTCCTTCGGCCGGAAGTCCGCCGCGAGCATGGAGGTGGAGAGGTCGAAGGCGACCACGATGTCGATGCCCTCGACGGACAGCTCCTGGCGGCGCGCCGCGCGCAGGCGGGGGCCGGCGAGCCCCAGGCTGGTGAGCGCCACCGCGCCGATCAGCAGCGCCCCGGGAAGCCACCACAGGCGCGCCCAGCGGGAAGGACGGATCCCGATCGCCGATCCGGTCTCGGGCAAGATCAGGCGGGGGAGGCTGCGCCGGCGCCGGTGCAGGAGCCAGGCGGCGACCCCGGCGGCGAGCAGACCGAGCAGCGCCCAGGGGTGAGCGAAAGTGAGCGCTCCCGAAGTCATGCCGCTTTCCCCGCGATGGCGCGCAGTGGCCGCGTGTGGCGGATCAGCGACTCGGCGATGTCGATGCCGCCCAGGCATTCCTCCGCCGTCGGTTCCAGCTTGGCGAACTTGACCAGGTCCTCCCAGCGGACCTCCTCGATGAGAGCGGCCAGGTCGAGCCCGATCAGCCGGCGCCGGTGGAGCTCCGCCACGAACTCCTCGCTGGTGAGATCGAGGGCGTTGAATTGGAGCCGGGCCCCGAGATAGGCGCGCACGATCTCGGAGAGCTCGAAGATCGCGGCGCGGCCGCGGCCGCGGGTCCAGGGGGCTTCCGTGCGCAGCGCCCAGAGGCGCTCCAAAGCGAGGTCGTCGAAGAACGGTTCCGACGTCGTGTCCCCCTCGCGCCCGCGCCACAGCCTGGCGAGCCGCTTGCGCCAGAAGAAGAGCGCGACGGCGACCGCCAGCCCCCCGAGCAGCCAGACCCAGAGAAAGCTGCGGACCATGACGGGCACGGGCGGCTTCGGTCCATGATGTGCCCGCTCCGCGGAGCCCTGTCCTTCTTCCTGCACCAAGCTGCGAAACTTGAGCGGCCTGCCGCTTATCCGGAATCGGCGCGGCCCGTCCGCACCGCTGACCTCGAGGAGCAGGTCGGGCAGGCGCGGCTCGAGGGTGCCGTAATCGGCGAGCGTCAGCTCGAACACGGTGCGCGCCTTGCCGCTCCCGAGCTCCTCGCGGCGCGACTTCGGTTGCGGCGCGCCCGGCGGGACCGCCAGCGGCGCCGGGTCGAAGACGGGCAGCGCATACACCTCGCGCGCGTCGTGCTCGACGGCGATGCGCACGGCGATGTGCTCGCCCAGCGTGACCTCTTCGGGATCCACCCGCACGTCGAGCGCGAGAGGAGATGCCTCCTGAAGCGTCGCGGCTGCCGCGACCGCCAGCGCGACGATCATGCCGACCGCCTGCGGGTGCGGGCACGGAAGAGCGCGGCGAGCGGTGCGACGTAGTCGTCGCCGGGGCGGACGCGGACCGCTTCCAGCGAGAGCCGGCGGAAGATCCGCTCGCGCTTCTGCAGGCGCTCGGCGGCGCGCGCTTCCCAGGCGCGGCGGGTCCGCGCATCCGACAGGTCGACGAGCACCATCTCGCCGGTCTCCGCATCGGCGATCGGCCAGAGGCCGCCGACCTCCGGCAGCTTCTCCTCGACCGGATCGCTCAGCACCAGCGGAATGACGTCGTGCCGCCGCGCCAGCACCGCGAGCGGCTGCTCGTATCCGTCCGCGAGGAAGTCGCTCACCACGAAGACCACTGCCCTGCGCCGCTGCGCCCTGCCGAGATGACCGAGCGCCGCGGCGAGATCCGTTCCCCGCCCCTGGGGGCGAAACGCGAGCGTCTCGGTGATCAGGCGCAGCCCATGCTTTTTTCCCCGCCGCGGCGGCACGTAGCGTTCGATGCGGTCGGTGAAGAGGAGGAGCCCGGCGCGATCGCCGTTCTCCAGCGCGGAGAAGACCAGCAGCGCCGCGATTTCCGCCGCCACCTCGGCCTTGGCCTGAGGGGCGAGCCCGGCGTCCTGCGACGCGCTCCGATCCACGGCGATCAGGGCCGTCAGCTCGCGCTCCTCGGCGAAGACCTTCACGAACGGCTCACCCATCCGCGCGGTCACGTTCCAGTCGATGGAGCGGATCTCGTCGCCCGGCTGGTAGGGGCGCACTTCCGAAAAAGCCATGCCGCGTCCCTTGAACACCGAGTGGTACCCGCCCGCCAGGGTGTCTTGCACCGCGCGTCGGGTGGTGATCTCGATGCGCCGGATCTTGCGGATGAGGTCTGCGGGCGCCGCCATTTCGGCTCAGGGGACCTCGATCTTCTCGAGGATCTTGTGGATCACCTTCTCGGGCGTGAGGTTCTCGGCCTCCGCCTCGTAAGTGAGCGACACCCGGTGGCGGAGCACGTCGTAGGCGACCGCTTTCACGTCCTCGGGTGTGACGAAACCGCGGTGCCGGAGGAAGGCGTGCGCGCGGGCGGCCAGGTTCAGATAGATGGTCGCGCGCGGGGAAGCGCCGTACTCGATGTAGCCCGCCATGTCGTCGAGCCCCGCGGCCGGCGCGTCGCGCGTCGCCAGCACCAGGCTGACGATGTACTCCTTCAGCTTGGGGTCGATGTAGATGTCGGAGACGACCCGCTGCGCGCGCAGCAGTTGCTCGGGCGCCACCGCCGGCGACAGTCGAGGCAGCTCCTGGCCGGCGACCCGGTCCATGATGAGCAATTCCTCCTGCCGCGAGGGATAGCCGACCTTCACCTTGAGCATGAAGCGGTCGACCTGCGCCTCCGGCAGCGGATACGTCCCCTCCTGCTCGATGGGATTCTCCGTCGCCAGCACCAGGAAGGGCGCCGGCAGGGGAAACGTCTGGTCGCCGATGGTGACCTGCTTCTCCTGCATCGACTCGAGCAGCGCGCTCTGCACCTTGGCCGGCGCGCGGTTGATCTCGTCCGCCAGGATCAGGTTGGCGAAGAGCGGGCCCTTCTTGACCGTGAAGCTCTGCGTCTGCGGCTGGTAGATCTGCGTGCCGACCAGGTCGGCCGGGAGCAGATCGGGCGTGAACTGGATGCGCTTGAACGAGAGCTGGAGGCAGTCGCCCAGCGTCTTCACCGTCAGCGTCTTCGCCAGTCCGGGAACGCCTTCGAGCAGCACGTGCCCGCCGGTGATCAGCCCGATCAGCAGCCGCTCGATCATCTGCCGCTGGCCCACGATCACCTGCCCCGCCTGTTGAATCAGCGCGTCGACGAACGCGGATTCCTGCTGGATGCGATCGTTGAGGAGGCGGATGTCGGTCGCCGGCTGTGCGCTCAAGTTGCCTTTCCTTTGCGGGGCCCCAAGGCTATCAGAACCGGCAAACGGCCATAAACTTCCCTCATTTCAGACCTCGGACCGCCTGGCAGGCGTTCTCGTCGCCACCCGCGCAACCCGCCTGGAGCAGCTCGCGGGCCTTCTTCGGATCCGCTCCGCTCTCCAGGAGCAGATAGCCCTGCCCGGCGCACCCGTGCGCGAATCCGCCCTCGCACGCCCGCCTGAAAAAGAGGATGGCCCGCACCGTGTCGTTGGAGCGCGCGTACGTGTCTCCGAGGTATGAGCACCCTGACGGGTCGCCCAGATCGCAGGCGTGCAAGGCAAGCCGCTCCGCGCGATCCAGCTCTCCGTTCTGGAACGCGAGCGGCGCCAGCCTCGAGCAGGCCCGGGCGCTGCCCTTGTCGCAGGCGTCCGCCAGCAAGGCCTCCGCGCGGACGGAATCCTGTGGCGCGCCCAGGCCGCGCGAGAACAGATCGCCGAGGTTCGCACAGGCGCGGGCACGTCCCTGCTGGCAGAGCTTTTCCAGGCGCGGGAGCGCCGCGCGCGGATCCGCCGGCTGCCCCTCCCCCAGAGCGAGCGCGCGCGCGTCGTCTGCGCAGCCGTCCGCATTCTTCGCCCTGCACGCCTTGCGGAACAGCTGCGCGGCGCGGGCCTCGTCGCGCCGCACGCCGAGCCCCGCCTGCAGCCGGTTCCCCAACTCCTCGCACGCCGCAGCCTTGCCCGCGCCACACGATCGTTCCAGCTCCACAGCGCTGACCGCGGCAAGCATCACGACGGCGACGATCATCGTCGCCATATATCCGAATTTCGGCGCTTCAGATCCAGAACGTCAGTCGTCGGCGGGCAGGTCGCGGGTGGGGGTGGGTTCGTCGCGGACTTCGGGGGGGACCGAGCCGTCCTCGGGAAAGAAGCGATCGAGCGCGCGCTTCACGTCGTCTTCGGTGTGCAGCTCGGGAGCGATCCGCCGGAAGGCCAGCCCGCCCCGCCGCCCGCGCGTGTACCAGAGCAGGTGCTTGCGCAGCTCGCGGATGGCCGCCAGCTCCGCCTCGCGCGCATCCATGTCGCGATGCTCGTGCCCCCCGTCCGGCCGGTACGCCCGTGGACGCGCAGCGCCGTCGGCGCGAGCGAGGCGGTGCTTCCCCTGCTTGTCCTCGATCGCCATGCGCACGTGGCGGAGGATGGTCGCGCGCCATTCGCTCAAGCTCACCTCCGGCGGCGCCTCTCCCCGCTCGAGCGCGACCAGCTCGCGGAAGATCCAGGGGTAACCGCAGGCGCCGCGGGCGATGCGCGCGGCGTCCGCCCCCGTCTCCGCAAGCATGCGGCGCGCCGCCTCGGCGGTGAACAGGTCTCCGGAGCCCCAGACGGAGATGCGCACTGCTTCTTTGGTGCGCCGGATCAGGTCCCAGTCCGCACGGCCGCGATACATCTGCGCGCGCGTACGCGGATGCAGCCCGACGGCGACCGCGCCTCCCTGCTCGCACGCGCGGGCGATGAGGGGAGCGTTCTTGCTCTCCTCGTCCCAGCCCGCCCGGAGCTTGACGGTGACGGGAACCGGCGCGATCGCCTCTACCACCGTGCGCACCGTGCGCTCGACGAGGCGGGGGTCCTTGAGCATGGCGGCGCCCGCGCCGTGACCGCACACCTTCTTCACCGGGCAACCCATGTTGATGTCGACCGCGTCGATCGGACCGTAGTTCTCGACCGCGACGCGCGCGCCGGCCGCGAGGACGTCCGGATCGTGCCCGAACACCTGGATCGCGAACGGGCGCTCGGAGGCCGGGCGCTCCAGGTAGCTGAGCGTCTGATCGCCGCCGTGCACGAGTCCATGGCTGCTGATCATCTCCGTGTGCGCGATGGCAGCGCCCATCTCGCGGCAGAGCAGCCGGAAGGGCCAGTCGGACACTCCGGCGAGCGGCGCGAGGAAGTACCGATTCGGCAGCGCGAGCGGTCCGAGCCGGACGGACACGACCGCGCCCTCGGCGGACGGCGCTCCCGCGCGCGGCTGCGCGCGGGCGGCAAAAGGCGCTTCCTGGCTGAGCGCTCCCACCGACATGGGGCAGGCTTCTATCGGCGGACGCTGCCTGCGGCAAGGTCCCGAAGAAATTTCGGTCTGTTCCCCGCCTCTGCGCTCTGGTAGCAGTTCGGCCCCGTGCGGGTGCTCCTCGTCGCGATGGCGGTGGCTTGCGCCGCCCCGAAGCCGCCGGCGGCGCAGCCCGAGCCGACGAGGCAGGCCCAGAGCGCGCCGTCGGATCGGCTGACGCTGCTCTTCTCCGCCTCGGTCGCGGGCCAACTCGTCCCCTGCGGCTGCTCGCCAGACCAGCGGGGCGGCTTGCCGCGCGCGGTCGCGCTCGTCCGCAAGCTCCGCCAGACGGAACCGAACCTGCTTTTCGTGGACGCGGGCGATCTCCTCTTCGAAACCGTCTCGCCCCCGCCCGCGCAGATGCTGACGCAGCGGCAGCTCAAAGCACGAACGCTGGCGCGCGGAGACGAGCTGCTCGGCGCGGCGGCGCGCGCGATCGGGCCGCGCGACCTCGCTCTCGGCGCTTCCTTCGTCTCCGAGACGGCCGGCGGGGTCCCACTGCTCGACGCGGGGGTCGGCCCGGTGCCGGGCGCGCGGGCGGTGCTGCTCGCGAACGCCGGCCCGGTCAAGGTGGGCTTGCTCGCGGCCGGGCACGAGCAGGACCCTTCGGCGTCGATCGCGGCCCGCGCGCGCGGGCTCCGCGAGCAGGGGGCGAGCATCGTCGTCCTGCTGCTGCAGCCGCGCGGCTCGAGCGCCGTCCCTGCGGCACAAGCGCTGCTTCCCGCCGCCCAGGCAGCCGGAGTGGATCTGGTGGTGCTCGGCAGGCGCGACGATCCCGCGGCGGATCCGAATCGCAAGGACGCCGGGCCGCCGCCGCTCCTCGCGGTGGAGGGACACGGGCAGAGCGTCCTGCGCGTCGACGTGACGCTCGGCAAGGGACCGGTGGCGCTCGCCCCCGCCAGGGAAGACCGGGACGATGAGTTGAAAGGGCTCGACGCGCGCATCGAGAGGTTCCGCGCGCAGATCGCCACCTCGCCGCAGCGTCGTGATCAGCTCGAGGCGAAGATCCGCGAGCTGGAGGAGCGCAGGAGCGCGCTCGCCGCTGCTCCGCTGCCGCAGCCGGCGCCGGGAACGTCGTGGGCACGCGCCAGCTTCCTGCCGCTCACGGAACAGGTCGGTTCCGATTCAGATGCGCAAAAGCTCGTCGATGCGTACGACCACAGAGTGGCGGAGATCAACCTTGCCGAAGCGCAGCGCCAGCCCGAGACTTGCCCCCCCGCCGGCAAGGGCGAGCTCGCCTACGTCGGGGTCGCGGAGTGCGCCCGCTGCCACGAGGACGCGGCGGCGTTCTGGACGCAGACGAAGCACGCGCGCGCGTACCGCACCTTGGTGACGGTGGAAAAGCAGTTCAGCCTCGACTGCATCCGCTGCCACGTCACGGGCTGGCAGCAGCCGGGTGGCGTCTGCCGCATCGACCGCACGCGTTCGGGCGGTCCCGGCTTCGACGGCAAGGGCATCGGGCGGCAGGACGTGCAGTGCGAGGACTGCCACGGACCCGGCAGCGATCACGTGAAGGACGAGACCGGGGCGTCCATCCAGCTCGAGGTGCCGGCGACCGGCTGCATGCGCTGCCACGAAGCCGCCAACTCGCCCCATTTCGACGACGCGAAGTACCGCCCGTACATCATCGGCCCAGGCCATGGGCAGCCGCTCCCCAAGGGAGAGAAGGCGCGGCCGAGGCCCGGCGGTCCGCTCCATGAGTGAGGACAAGTTCGCGGAAGCTCTCGAGCAGCAGCCGGAACCGCGCAGCCTCTGGCTGGCGATCGCCTCGCAGCGCAAGCGCCTGGGGCTGGCAGCACGGCGGATGCTCTCGCAAGGAGGGCAGCTGGCGCTGCGCGGCGTCCCCGATCTCTCGCTGGACCTGCTGATGCGGCTGGCCCACGGCGCGATGCTGGCGCAAGGGGCCGACAGCTGGAGCGCGCCGTTGAGCGGACACCGGGTGCACCGGTACGCGTTCGCCGGATACGGTACCGGGCCCGCGGTCCTGCTGCTGCATGGCCTGGGTGGCTCCGGCATCTCCATGGCGCCGCTGGTTCCGGCGCTGGTCCCGCTCGCGCCGCGGGTGGTTCTGCTGGAGCTTCCGGGGCACGGGCGATCGCCGGACCCGGTGAATGGTCCGCTGAACGCGCGCGAGTACGGCGCGGTGGTGATCGCCTCCGCGAAGGAGATGGTGCGCGAGCATGGTCGCAAGGTCGTCCTGATCGGCAACTCGCTCGGTGGCGCGCTCGCGTTGTTCGCGGCGCACGAGCGCCCGGATCTATCCGCCGCCGTGGTGGGCGTGAACCCGGCAGGCGCCGAGCTCTCGGACGAGGCCATGAACGGCCTTCCGCGCGCGTTTCCGGATGCGAACGCCGGCGCCGCGCAGATGGCGCATCTGCTCTTCCACAAGACGCCCTGGCCGTTCTGGCTGGTTGCGCGGGACTTCGCGCGCCAGTGGGGGACTCCGACGGTACAGCGGATCCTCGACGACGCGCGCGCCGGAAACGATCGCTCGCTGGGCCTCGACGTCCTCACCGACATCCACGTGCCCGTGCTCATCCTCTGGGGCGCGCAGGACCGGCTGCTTCCGCTTCGCAGCGTGGAGGATTTCGCGCGCATCGAAGGCGCGCGCGTGGTGATGCTGCCCGGCTGCGGCCACGTGCCCCAGCTGGAGAAGCCTGCGCTGACGCGCCGGGCGGTCGCGGAGTTCGTGCAGTCGCTGAAATAAGCCGCGCGCGCCGCTGGTTCCTTGCTCCCAGCGGGTCCCTTCATGTCGGCAAAAGACCCTACACAGGGGCCGATGTGGACTTTGACAGGGCGCTCAGTGGCCAGTAGGAGGGAAAGGTTGCGCTCCGCGATCGCCATCGTGTTCGCAGCCGTCTTCGCCGCGTCCGCCGCCGGGGCGCAAGAAGACCCGTGGGGCGACAATGCGCGCGCCTCCGAGATGGCGCGCCCCTCCGAGACGCAGCCCTCCGATCCGGCGGCCTCCGACAGCGCGCGCGCGTCCGAGCCGGCACGGGAAAGCGAGCAGAGGCCGGACGACTCCGCGGATGACGATCCCGAGGCCCAGGCCGAAGTCGAGAAGAGCGCCGCCGAGCTGGAAGCCGTGCGCAAGGCGGAAGAGAAGGCGGGGCTGCTCCACCAGGTCCCGGGCGCGGGTCCACGCGACGGCATCTCCGTCGGTCTGGACCCCGCCGATCCGGTCGCGCGCGATCTCTCGACCGCCCTCGGAACCGGCCTCGACGGGGCTCCGCTCGCCGACCCCGCTCCCGCGGGCGGCGTGTCCGCGAAGTTGCCGGAGCTGCTGGGAATCTCGGAAGAGGAGCTGCGCGCCAAGTACGACATTCCCGTCGAGCTGAACGACGCCGTGGTCGCCTACATCCGGTTCTTCCAGACCGACGCGCGCGAGCACTTCGCCAAGTGGCTCTCGCGCAGCACGCGCTACATCCCGATGATGCGCAAGGTGCTGGAGCGCGAGGGATTGCCGCTCGACCTCGTCTATCTGGCGATGATCGAGAGCGGGTTCAGCGCCTACGCTTATTCGTTCGCGAAGGCCGCCGGACCTTGGCAGTTCGTGGTCGGCACTTCCCGCCGCTACGGGCTGCTCACCGATTTCTGGGTGGACGAGCGGCGCGATCCGGACAAGGCCACCGTCGCGGCCGCGAAGTACCTGAAGGATCTCAGGGCCAGGTTCCACGGCGACTGGTACCTGGCGTGGGCGGGGTACAACGCGGGCGAGGGAAAGATCAGCCGCGCCATCCGCAACGAGAAGACCACCGATTTCTGGCGCATGATGGGCAAGGGTCGGACGCTGCGCGCCGAGACGAAGCACTACGTTCCGAAGCTGATCGCGGCGGCGCTGATCGCCAAGCATCCGGAGCGGTTCGGGTTCCACGTCGATTACGAGCAGCCGCGCGACGCCGAGGAGGTGCGGGTGCCGGACGCCACCGACCTGCACGTGGTCGCCAAGGCCGCTGACATCACCTTCGATGACGTTCGCGAGCTGAACCCGGAGCTGCGCCGCTTCTGCACTCCGCCGGGCGGGTACACGCTTCGGCTGCCGCCGGGGACGCGCCAGAAGTTCCTCGTCGAGTACGAGAAGCTGGACGCCAAGGATCGCTTGAGCTTCACCGAGCACCGGGTAGAAAAGGGCGAGCCGCTCTACAAGATCGCTCGCGCGTACGGCGTCAGCGAGGCGGCGATCCTGCGCACGAACGGGATCCGGAATTACCGCCAGATCAAGCCCGGGCGCATGCTGGTGATCCCGATGGCCGGCGCTTCCCGGGGCCTGCTCGCGGGCTCGCAGCTAGAAGATCGCCGCGGGCGGGTCCGCGCGCAGGCGCGCACCATGGCAGCCGTGGCCGCGGCGCCGAAGCGGCTGACCGGAACCCTCTATACGGTGAAACCCGGGGATACGCTCTGGACCATCGCGGCGAAGTTCTCGACCACCGTGGACAAGCTGTGCAAGCTGAACGGGCTCACCGGGCGGCGCGCCCGCTCGCTGCAGGTCGGGCAGACCATCGCGGTGCGAGAGACGTAGCCGCTACTGCGGCCGGTACGGCGAGCGACCGCAGCGCCGGTCGATGACTCGAATCGCTCCGGGCGGTATGCTGCTCCTCATCGTGGAGCGTCACGTGCGCGCGAAGATTCTCGCGATCATTTTCTTCCTCACGGCTTGCGCAGGCGCAGATCGGGCGATTTCGAACCCCAATGCGCTGCGGATCACCGGAAGTCATTATCGGTCGATGACGGGGGTGGCGGTGAGCGTCGGCCCTGACCAGATGACCTGCAACCGGGAGACGATCACCGGCAGCCAGATCCTGCGCTGGTACTGCCGGTCTGGCACGGACTCCATGCAATACCTGCTGGCGAGCCCGACCGTGCTGATCATTCGTTAGGGCGCTTGACATCCGGAGATCACGCCGCTCTGGGTGCGCGATGGCGCTCTCGCGCTCGCGGGTGCTGGCCTTCACCGCGATCGTCCTTCTCGCGCTCGATAATGTCGCAAGTGCAAATCTGCACTGGTTTCGATGTCTGCAAATTTGAACGAGTGCAAATCTTCACTCGATAAATCCCTATAAAAGTGAATCAGTGCAGCTTTGCACTCGATAATCGATTCCAAATCCAACATGTGCAGATGTGCACTCGTTGACGGAGCGCGCGGCCCGGGCGCCGATGCCGCCACCTCGACGCCGCGTCGGCTCGAGGCAGGAGGGCACCATGACTGCATTGCGCGTAAGATCGTGCCTCGGAGCAGTCCTCCTCTCAGCGGCTGCGTTCGCCGACTTCGGCGATCCGCTGACCGGGCTCACCGCGGAGGAGCTGGCGAGGTTCGAAGCAGGCAAGACCGAGTTCTCGACCGCGGAGGAGCCCGACGAGGGGCTCGGCCCGGTCTTCAACGAGGCCGCTTGCGTCACCTGCCACACCGGACCGGGGACTGCAGTCGGTGGCACGACTCAACGAATGGAGACGCGGTTCGGCCGCCTCCGCGACGACGGCACATTCGATCCGATGCCCGAGCTCGGCGGGTCGCTGCTGCAGGATCAGGCGATCGGATACGTCAGCGTCGAGGCAGGATCGTACACCTATGTTCCGGAGGCCGTTCCTCCCTCTCAACCTGGCGAGCTGAGGGTGGTCGCGCGGCGCCGCACGCAGCCGCTGTTCGGCCTCGGTCTCGTCGATGCGACTCCGCCGTCGACGTTCATCGGCATCGCGATCGTGCAGGCCATCCTGAGCCCCTCGATCGCGGGGACGCCCAGCGTGGTTCCCGACCCGAGCAACGGAGGGCAGCCCGCGCTCGGCAAGTTCGGATGGAAGGCGCAGGTGCCGAGCCTGTTCGTCTTCTCCGGTGACGCCTACCTGAACGAGATGGGCGTCACGAACCCGCTCTTTCCCGATGAGAACTGTCCCCAGGGCGATTGCGACTCCCTCCGCTACAACCCGGCGCTGACCTCGCCGAACGACGACGGCTCGGGTGTAGAGAAGTTCAACGACTTCATGACGTTCCTGGCGGCGCCGCCGCGCGGGGCGCGCAACTTCGTGACGGAGTATGGCAACATCGTCGCGGGGGCCATCGGCTGTCTCGACTGCCACGTGCAGACTCTGCGCACGGGCGCGAACGCCGTGGCGGCCTTGAACAAGGTCACCTACCACCCCTTCTCGGACTTCCTGCTCCACGACATGGGCGCGCTAGGCGACGGCATCACGCAGAACCAGGCCACCGGCCGTCTGATGCGAACGCAGCCGCTCTGGGGCCTCCGCACGCAGGCGAACATGCTCCACGACGGCCGCGCGACCACCATCAGCGAGGCGATCCGGGCGCACGACGGCCAGGCGGCTTCCTCACGGCGGGAATTCGAGTCGCTGGGGGCTTTCGACCGGTACGCGCTGCGTGCGTTCCTGGAATCGCTCTAAGCCTGCTCGCCCGGATCGTCCGCGGTCACCTTCGGGCCGCGCCGTCACCGCGTGCAGCCTCGGCCGCACGCGGTGACGGATGGCGATCGGCCCGGACCATCGATGCGAGCGGTCTCGCTCTCCTAGTCTTCCCGGTCGCTCCGGGAGGCGGGGAGCACCTCCCAGGTGATGTTGTCGCCGTGCTGCTGCGTCCAGAACCAGCGCCAGCCGTCGTGTCCAAAGTGCGGAGGCTTCGCGCCGAGGATTCCGTGGATCGACGAGTCGCCGTCCGAGACGTGCGCGCCGGTGATCTCGTTGTCGCCGTCGTTCTTGCCAAAGCCGCCGCCCGCCGAGTCGAGGGTGGCGGACGGATCGCGCCCCTCTGCCAGCCAGCGGATCGGTTGGTTGTCCCTATTGGAGTAGTCGACGGTGACGTCGAAGGCGTAGCCCGAGTCGAGGGCCTTGCGCTGCATGTGCAGCGTATCGCCGGCGTCCTCGACCGCGAGCAACACGTCGCGCGAGAGGAACTGGATGTTGTCGAGCCCCGCGACCTTCTGATTGCCCTCGTAGAAGAGCGAGAGCCTGCCCACGTTTGCCTACGGGTCCTGCTGCACCAGCTTGAAGATCGACGCCCAGCCGCCCGCGCCGCCCGCGCCCGTCTCCGGGTCGCCGTTTTCGGAACTGGTGGCGTTGGTGTCGCCGGTCTCGTCGAAGTAGAATTCGCAGAAACCGATGCCCGGGCGGAAGACCGCGTTCTCAGGCCGCTTGAAGGGCGTGCCGTGCGCGGCTTTTGCCAGCACGTTCGCGTTGAATGGCGCGGTGCCGTCGACGGCCGTGTCGTGGATGGTCACCCACTTCGTGTCGAATGTCTTTCCGTACGTTCGCAGCGCGATCTGATCCGGCGATGGGAACGTGGCCTGCGACTCGAAGGTGACCGGCTGCCCGGCATCGTTCAAGACCTGGAGCAACCTGCAGCTTCCCATTGTGGAGATCGCCGGCCTGGCGCGGCACGTAGCGATAGACGAAGCTGTTCGGCATTCGCGCGGCGATCGATCCTGCCTTTACCGCACCCCCGATGTCCTCGACGATCCAGATGTTCCCGGCCGAGTCGTTCTGGATGCCCTCGTAGCCGCCCCGGCCCAGCGCGCCGGAGACATCCTCGACCGTGGAAGGATAGCTCGCGGTCGCCGCATACGTCGGCGCGCCCGCGTTCTCGGTGGTGAACAACAGCCGCTGCGCGAACGGGTCCCAGGTCGAGCCGTCGATGGTCGCGAGCGGCGCGCCGGTGTTGTCATGAGTCGCCATCAGCGTTACGCGGTGCCTGGTATCGGCGTCGAGGTTGATCCGGGTGAAGTATCCCTGCTTCTGCCCCGTGGTGTTGGCCGCCGCGTTCTCGTGCCCCTGGAAGAGAAAGTGGGTGCCGTAGTCGTAGCTATCGTCGGCGCCCTTCTGGTCCTTCAGCACGAGATAGGTGTTCTTGTCCGGCTCCGTCTTCTGCGCCTCGGCCGGCGCAACGAAGCCGGGAACCATCTCTGGCACCGTCGCGTCGTCCGGGCTCGGCGTGTCGTTCTCGTAACCGAACCAGCCGATGATCCCTTGCGGATTCTCAAGCCGCATCGAGCCTTGCGCCACCATGGTCTGGCGCAGCTCCGTCGAGAGCTGCGATGCCGGCGCGTAGCCAGCCGCCTTGGTTTCCGCCGTCGAAATATTCGAAAGCGACGGTCCGGACGAGCGTGACTGTGCAACTGCACCTGCTACAGTCGCTGCTACACCTGCTGCGACGAATTTCCACCGGATGTGACGATTCATTGTCCTCTCCTCGCGTAGAGGTTGCGGATATTTGGTTCAGGGATGGGACGAGCAGAGATGCTCGGTCCGGAGGTGCCAGAAGCGTACCAATCCTGCTGACGGCCCGCGTGACGATGCGGTAACGTCTCTGCATGGCGAACGGCAGCATGGCCAGGATCGCCGTCGCAGCCTCGCTCGTCTTGACCGCCTGCTCCAGCGCGCAGCCCAGACCGGGCGCGCGGGAAGGCGAGTTGGCGGCGTTGGCGGACCGGTATTTCCAGGAAGTATTCTTCAAGTACTCGCCGACCCGCGGAACTCGCGCAGGGCTGCACGCGTACGACACCCGCCTGGAGGACTTCTCTCGCGCGGCCATCGAGGCGCGCGTCGCCGCCTTGAAGGATTTCGAGAACCGCATCGAGAGCGTCCCGGTTCCCCGGGCGTCCGCGGACGTCGCCGCGGATCGCGAGTTGCTCCTCTCGGACATCCGCTCAAGCCTGCTGGAGCTGACGACGATCCGGCGGTGGGAAAAGGATCCGGACGTCTACTCCGGCGGAATCACCGAAAGCGCCTTCGTCATCATGAGCCGCAATTTCGCGCCGCCCGACGAGAGGCTCGCCTCCCTGGTCGCGCGCGAGAAGCAGATGCCCGCGGTGCTCGAGCTGGCCCGGCAGAACCTGAACAACCCGCCGCGGTGGTACACGGCCATCGCGCTCGAGCAGTTGCCCGGCATCATCTCCTTCTTCGAGAACGACGTCCCCGCGGCGTTCAAGGAGGCGAAGGCCGCGGACACCCTGCGCGAGTTCGCGCGCTCGAACGCGCAGGTCCTCTCCGCCTTGCGCGCCTACCAGCAGTTCCTCCAGGACGATCTGTTGCCCAGGTCGGGCGGCGAATACCGCATCGGCGCGGACACGTACCGCAAGAAGCTGCTCTTCGACGAGGCGGTGGATCTGCCGCTCGAGGAACTCCTGAAGATCGGCATGGCCGATCTGCGCCGCAATCAACGCGAGTTCGAGCGGGTGGCGAAGCAGCTCGCCCCGGACCGGACGCCGGAGCAGGTGCTGCTGGATCTCGGCGCCGACCATCCGCCGCCCGCCGGACTGCTCCAGGCATTCCGCGATACCTTCGGCGACCTGCGCGGCTTCATCGACAGCCGCCGGATCGTCACCATCCCCTCGCCCGTGCCGCCCATCGTGGAGGAGACGCCGCCGTTCATGCGCGCGCTCACGTTCGCCTCGATGGACACGCCGGGACCGTTCGAGAAGCAAGCGAAGGAGGCGTTCTTCAACGTCACATTGCCCGAGCAGACGTGGACGCTGGAGCAGGTCGAAGAGCACATGGCCGGCTTCAACCGGGGCACGGTGATCAGCACCGCGATCCACGAGGCGTATCCCGGGCACTACCTGCAGTTCCTCTGGGTCCAGAGAGCGCCCAACAAGGTGCGCCAGTTGCTCGGCTGCGGCTCCAACGCGGAGGGGTGGGCGCACTACAGCGAGCAGATGATGCTCGATGAAGGCTACGGCCGCGCACCAGGGGTAGCCGAGGAGGATGATGCCGCTTTTCTCAAGCTGCGCCTCGGGCAACTGCAGGACGCGCTGCTTCGCAATGCCCGGTACGTGGTCGGCATCCGGATGCACACCGGCGACATGACCTTCGAACAAGCCGTGGAGTTCTTCGAGAAGGAGGGCTACCAGTCGCACGCGAACGCGCTGCGGGAAACGAAGCGAGGCACGAGCGATCCGACCTACCTCGTGTACACGCTCGGAAAACTGCAGATCCTCAAGCTCCGGGACGACTACCGCCGGAAGGCAGGCGGAAGCTTCCGCCTGCAAGAGTTCCACGACGCCTTCCTGCGCCAGGGGTTTCCGCCGGTGAAGATCATCCGCCGCGCCATGCTCGGCGACGACGGCCCGACGCTCTGAGCTTCAGCGGCGCTTCGCCGCGCCCTCCAGCAAGCGCGTCTCGTCGATGACCGCGCGCTCGTGGCGGCCGCGCATGACCTCTCCGCCCGGGTCACGCGCAACCACGTCGAAGACGTACAGCCTCCCGTTGCGGCCAGTGTAGGTCGCCTCCGCTTCGATCCACGCGCCGACGGGCGTGGCCGCAAGGTGCTTCACGTCGACGATCACGCCGACCGAGAGCTGCCCCGGACCGCATTCTGTCTTCAGCAGGCGACCCGCGGCGAGCTCCAGCAGCGCGATGCACTTCGTCGTCGCGAGCACGGCCGGGAAATCGTCGCCGGTGATCGGCTTCAGTGCAGCCGCGGTGTCCGCCTCGCCGACGGTGTAGCGGAATTTGAACCTCGCTCCCGCCTCCATCATTGCTCGGAGAGCAGGATCTTCAGCTCCCGGATCCGGCGTGTGATCTCGTCGCGCGGCTTCTGCCGGTAGGACTCGGGCAGCAGCTCCCTCGAGGTGCACTCGCTGATCGCCACCAGGGTCTGCAGCTCGACCTCCAGGGGATAGCTGGGCGGGACGAAGTCCGCGAACGTCTCGCGCAGGTCGTCCGCCGTCACCTTCTCGCGCCGATCCGTCACCGCGCGCAGCTTGGCGCGCACCAGGGCCGACTCGATGTCTGCTCCCGACATCTTCGGGAGATCGGGAGGCAGGATGGCGACGATGTCGCCGTCGAAGTTCACCTTGGCCTTGCGCGCCATGGTCTTGACCAGCTCGACGCGCTCTTCGTGGGACTCGGGATAGAAGAGCGCCAGGTGCTCCTCGGCGCGGCCCTGGCGCTTGAGGTCGACGGGCAGCAGGTCGGGTCGCGAGGTGAGCAGGAACCAGACGATCTTTCCCCGGTATTCGGTGTTCCCCATGAAGGTGGCGATCTGGGAGAACACCCGCGCGCTGGTGCCGCTGTCTCCCTGCGCGTTGCGGTTGCCGAGGAATGCGTCTGCCTCGTCGACGATCACGGCCACCGGCCACATCGCCCTCAGGAGGTTGAAGATCTTCTCCAGATTCCCTTCTGTCACGCCCTGCCACTGCGAGCGGAAGTTGAGGAACTTCACGCAGGGGATCCCGATCTCGCCGGCGAAGCAGGTGGCGAGGAACGTCTTGCCGGTCCCGATCGGGCCGGCGATCAGGAAGCCCATCGGGACCACGTCGCGCTTGCCGGACTGGATCGCCTTCGCCGCCTGGCGCAGGAGCTGCTTCGCCTTGGCATGGCCGGCGACCATGTCGATGGAGTGCGCCGGCTCGATGAACTCCAGAAGCCCGTGGCACTCCGCCTGGATGATCTCCTTCTTCTTCTCCTTCAGCTTCTCCACGGTGAGCCTGGGGCCGGCGATGGCCTCCGTGAGCACGCGATCGAGAGCGACGCGGGACATGCCGGCGGTCATCTGCCCGAGCGCCTCGGCGTTCACTTCCGAGATGTCGCTGCGCTTCTTGCCGGACTGGGCGATCTTCCACTCGACGTACTGATAGCGTTCCTTCTCGTCCGGAAGAGGCAGCTCGATGGACGCGGCATAGGGATTGCGGCCGATGCGCGGGTTCAGCTCGGCGAGGTTCTCCACGATCAGGCAGACGGAGAAATCCGCGGTGAGGAACTGCGGATCCTGCGCCCACTTCACCAGCGTCACGAGCGAGTACCGGTCCTCGCCCGGCATGTACCCGAGGTCCCCGGCGGGCGCGACGGTCTCGGCGAAATCGATGATGATGGCGACGCTCTTGCCGTCCGCGATCCGCACCCGTGCGTAGGACTCGAGCAGCGGGAAGGCCCGGGCGGGATCCTTCGGGACCGCCTTGGCGTACTCGGTGCCGAACAGGGTGTCGTACCCCGCGACGGCGGCCATGAAGTCCTT
>MNFJ01000095.1 GCA_001918155.1 Deltaproteobacteria bacterium 13_1_40CM_4_68_19 | reverse complement strand
CAAGGGAAAGGAGGCTCGATCGCAGCAAGCATCGGCGCCCGAAGGCGGAACCCCTCACGACGCCTGCGTCGCGGGCGGAGGCGTCCGAACGGCGTCGATCGCAACCAGGAGCAACACCGGAGCGATGCGCGCGACCAGGTCCGATATCGTGGTGGTGTCGAGAGCCTCCTCGACGAGCTCGCGCCAGACGGCGCTCGCGATCCACGCCAAAGCTGCGATTCGCAGCCAGCGCCGCCCCCCGAGCCAGAAGCCGAACAGAGGCACCGCGAATGCCCACCCGAGATGCGAGAGGAATCCCTGATCGACGAGGATGGGGCCGTGCCATCCGTACGCGACGCGCTTCAGGAAGGCTTCCATGCGCGCATGGTAACCGCGGCGGCGGCCTTCGCGCACATCCGCGCAGGTGGACCCCCGATTGGTTTCTTGTCGCGACGCGCCGCTCGGGTATCGTCACCAGAGGAGGTGCGCGGATGTCGATGCGGCTCTTCTTCCTGGTATTGACGCTCGGGGGGTCGATCTATCTGTTCGTGCGCGAGCACGGCGATCGCCGCTTCGCCATCGGCGCGCTGGTGGCGTCCTCCCTTGGTCTCTTGCTGCAGCTGAACGTCATCGCGCTGCGCGTTCAGTACGCCCGCACCATCATCTGGACCGCCATCGCGGTCTGCGCCGGGATCATCTGGAACAGGGAAGCGTCGAAGAGCGGGGCCACCGTCGCCGCCACCATGGCGTTCGTCTCCACCCTCTGCGTCGCGCTCTCGCTCCGCCTGCTGCGCTGAAGCTCAGGTCAGTGGCGAGAGCTCCTTCGGGTACGATTCGAGCAGCGTCCCGGGGATCCGCACGGGCTGTTGCGTCACCTCCGCCTGCAGCATCAGCGCATTCGCCACCGCCTGGCCGGCGAAGTGGTTGTTGTTCACGACGTAGACGTCCGTCACTCCCGGTTCCTGCGCCAGCGATCTGGTCCGCTCCGCCCAGGGCTTCAGCTCCGCGCGCGAGTACAGGTAGTCGTACCGCTCGTCCCGGCCCGCGGTCTTGCGGAACCAATCCTTGTAGTTGCGCCCGTGCACGCGGATGTAGCCGACGGAAGAGGTGGCCCGCGCCGACGGGGGCAGCGAGTTGCGGAACATGGGCTGGTCGAGGTTGACGATGCCGATCCGGCCCGCCGCCAGCTCGGCATAGAACTCAGGCTCGTTCCAGGAGATGTGCCGCACTTCGACCACGAGGGGATACGCGCGCAGCGATCGCGTCAGATCGCGGAGCCATTCCCGGTTTGGTTCGGTGTTGCGGAATGACCAGGGGAACTGGAGGAGCACCGCGCCGAGCCTTCCCGCATCCGCCAGCGGATCGAAGCCCGCGCGCACCGAGTCCATCTCCTCCGCCGTCCAGGCCGTGTCCCGTTCGTGGGTGAAGCGCCGCCAGAGCTTGGCGGCGAATCGGAACCGGTCGTGGCCGGCGACGCGCTCGGTCCAGCCGCGCGCAACCTGAGCCGAAGCGGGCCGATAGAAGGTGGAGTTGATCTCGATCGTGTCGAAGTATCCGGCGAGATACCGCAGCGGGTCGAACCCTGTCGGCTTCGGCCGCGGATAGACCTTCCCGGCCCAGTCCGGATAATCCCAGCCCGCGGGGCCGAATCGGATTTCGCCGGGCTTGTCGGTCGCGATGCGCGCCATAGATCGTGTGGATGCACATCGGGCGGAACGGTGCAACCCGCTTGCTCGCCGTGGTGGCGAGCGCGCTCTTGTCTGCCTGCGGCAAGCCTGTGGAAACTTCGACGCCGGAAAAGCTTCCCGACACCCCGATATTCTCGCGAACAACATCGTCCACGACAACGGCGGACGTGGCGTCTATCTCTATCGGTCGGAGCACGTGGACGTGGTCAACAACACGGCCTGGAACAACATGCTCAGCTCTTCGACCTACATCCAGTCGGGGGAGATCGACGCGCTCGATTCGTCGGACGTGAACGTGATCAACAACGTGGCCGTGAACCTGGTCGGCAAGGACGTCACGTACGACGACGGCAATCATTACGACTACAACCTCTGGGACGGCGCGCGCGTGCCGTTCAAGTGGGGTCACGACATCGCGGGCAAGGCGAACCTGACCGATCCAGGCGGCGGCAACTTCGCCCCCCGGGCGGGCTCCCCCGCGCTGCGCTCGGGGACGAACGTCCTTGCTCCAGCGGATGACTTCCTGGGCAATTCGCGGCCGGCCGGCGCGATCGACCGCGGAGCAATCCAGGTCAGCCAATAGTGTGGATGTCGCGCTCGTCCAGAGCGGGACCGACCCCGGCGCGGGCGGAGGGCAGATCGTTTCGCTCGGCAGCCTTTCGTACGTGCCGCTCTGGGTCTTCTACCGGGGAGACCCCATCGACGACGTGCGCGAGTTGAAGGGACGCCGTCTCGCGGTCGGGGGCGCCGAAAGCGGAACGCACGCGCTCGCGCTGACGCTGCTCGGCGCAACCGGGGCGGACAAGCCCCCGACAGAGCTGCTCCCGCTGGACCGCGAGACCGCGATCGAGAAGCTGAAGGCGGGGCTGCTCGATGCCGTATTCGTGGTCGCTCCCGCCGAAGCGCCGTCCGTCAAGAAGCTGGCCGCGGAGCCATCGATCCGGCTGATCAGCTTCGGGCGCGCCGATGCCTACGCGCGCCGGTTCCCGTATCTGTCGAAGCTCGTGCTTCCGCACGGCGTGTTCGATCTGGCGGCCGACGTGCCCGATCGCGACATCGTGCTGCTCTCTCCCACCGCGAACCTCGTCGCGCGCGACACGCTGCATCCGGCGCTCGCCTATCTCTTGCTGCGCGCGGCTACCGAGGTCCACGGCGGCTCCGGAATGCTGGTTCGCGCGGGGGAGTTTCCCTCACCCCGAGAGGCGGGTTTCCCGCTGAGCAGCGTGGCGAGGCGGTACTACCAGGCGGGAGTACCATTCTTGCAGCGCTATCTGCCGTTCTGGGCGGCGAACCTCGTCGACCGGCTCTGGGTGATGCTCGTCCCCATCATCGCCGTCGCGGTACCGCTCGCGCGCGCCGTGCCCGCCCTGTACCGCTGGCGCGTGCGGTCGCGCGTGTTCCGCTGGTATGCGCGCCTGAAGCAGATCGAGCTGCAGCTGGAGGAGAACCCCGGCAGGCAGGTGCTCGACGACATGCTCAGACGCCTGGACGACACCGAGCGGGCCGTGAACCAGATCCCCACGCCGCTCGCCTACGCGGAGAACCTCTACTTCTTCCGGGAGCACGTCGACGTGGTCCGGCGGCGCATCATCCGGCGGCTCTCGAACGAGAGGGACGCCGGGTTGCCCGTGTCGGCCTGAGGGGGAAAGGGCACGCCCGCCGCGCGCGAGGATTCGAGCGGCCGCCCGCACCCGGGAAGCATCCTGGCAACGACATTCCGGGACGCTTCGTGACCATTCCATTACCTGCCGATGCGCATTGTCCCGCGCATGAACGTGCTCCTGGTGCAGCCCCTCGCGCCGAAGACCTACTGGGGATTTCAATACGCCGTCGGCATGGTCGGCAAAGGCGCGCCGCATCCTCCTCTCGGTCTCGCCACTCTCGCCGCTCTCCTTCCAGGACATTGGGATCTGCGGATCGCCGATCTCAACGTCGCTCCGCTGGGCGAGGGGGACTTGCGCTGGGCGGACGCGGCGCTGGTCACCGGCATGCTCGTGCACAAGGACGCGATGCACGAGGTGATCGAGCGCGCGCGCCGCAGCGGTGTGCGCACCGTGGCAGGCGGTCCCGCCGTGAGCTCGCGCCCGGACGAATTCGCCGACGCCGACCACGTGTTCATCGGCGAGGCGGAAGGGCGTCTCGACGTGCTGGTGACGGCGCTGGAGAGCGGGTCTGGACCCCACGTTCTCTCTCCGCCGGACGACAAGAAGCCCGACCTCGCCAGCACGCTTCCACCCCGATTCGATCTGCTCGATCGGTCGCGGTACACCTCGATGAGCGTGCAGTCCTCGCGCGGCTGCCCCTTCCAGTGCGAGTTCTGCGACATCATCGAGCTCTACGGCCGCAACCCGCGGGTGAAGACGCCGGCGCAGATGCTGCGCGAGCTCGACGCGCTCTACGAGCTCGGTTGGCGCGGATCGATCTTCGTCGTCGACGACAACTTCATCGGCAACCGGCGCGAGACGGCCAAGCTCCTGCCCGAGATCGCGCGCTGGCAGAGCGAACACGGCCGCCCCTTCGAGTTGTACACCGAGGCGAGCGTCGACCTGGCGTCTCTTCCCGCGCTGGTCGAGTCGATGGTGGAGGCGGGATTCACCACCGTCTTCCTCGGGATCGAGAGTCCTTCCGTCGAGTCGCTCAAGCACACGCACAAGCTGCAGAACCTCAAGCTGCCCCTACAAGAATCGGTCCTGCGGCTCACCCACGCCGGGCTCGAGGTCTACGCCGGCTTCATCGTCGGATTCGACACCGACGGCGACCACATCTTCGAGGCGCAAAGGACGTTCATCGCCGGGCTCCCCATCGCCGCCGCGATGATCGGTCTCCTCACCGCCCTGCCGAACACGGCTCTTTGGCGCCGGCTGGAGCGGGAACGGCGGCTGCGTTCCGATGCGACCGGCGATCAATTCGGACGGCCGAACTTCGAGCCGGTGCTCGACGAGCGCATCCTGCTGGAAGGGTACCGGGACCTGCTCGCCGACATCTACGAGCCGGCAGCGTTCTACGCCCGCTGCGAAAGGTTGGTCCGCGAGGTGGGGCGCGGCCGTCCGCGCAGGTTCTCGCTCGACGCCATCCCGATGCTCTTCCGCATCCTCGTCGGCATGGGCCTGCTCTCGCCGCGGCGGTTCCTCTTCTGGCGCCTGTTCTTCAAGGCGATGCGCCGGCCCCATGCGTTCGCAAGGGCGATGTCGATCGCCGTGCAGGGGGAGCACTTGATCCGCTATACGCGCGAGGACGTTCTCCCGCGGATCGATCGGGCGCTCGCGGAGCTCGCCGCCGAGCGGGTCCGGCGGGCCCCCGCCGCCGAAGCGCGCGCCTAGAGTGTAGAGCGCTCTAGCGAAATAGCATCCACCGCCCCGCGTAAGGCCCGTCGATGGCCCTCGCCGAGGAGGTTGGATCATGAAGGCTGCACTCGCGCTCGCGCTGATGGCCGCCGCATCGTGCGCCGGCACATCGGCGGATTCTCGCGCTTCGTCGTCGCCGAACCCGGCTGCACAGAGGTGTGCCGACTCGCTCATCCCGGCGGTCGCGTACCGCGGGACCGACGTCTACGAGGGACCCGGCCCGAGCACCCGCATGGTCGCCGTCCTGAAGGAAGACACGCCGGTTTGCGCCGCGTTCTCGCCGCACGCATATGGGTACCGGCAAGTGACGTTCGCCGACGGCAAGACGGGCTTCGTGACCGAGGACAGCCTCAGCCTGTAGTCGACTACGAGACCCGTCGGCCGAAGAGGCGCGACATCCAGCCGCTCTTGCCCGGCTCGGGCGCGTCGAGGCGCTCGGGTTCCGCATCGGAGCCGCCGGAAAGGCGGCGCTTGACGGCTTCCGGCGAGTCCTGCGTGCTGAACGTGGCGCTCACCGATCTGCGCGTTCCACGCTCCTCCGCGGTGATCGTCAGGATCGACTCGGGCGAGACCGCGAAGATGATGTCGAACACCACGCTGCCCTTGATGCCGGGTGGCAGGTCCGGCACCACCAGCGTGCCGAGGTACTCGTTCTGCTGCGCGCGGTCCGCCTCGCCCTGGAATACGGGGATCTCGAGCGTCTTCTGATTGTCCTGCGACGTCCAGATCGAATACGTCTTCTTGTGCGGCAGCGAGGTGTTGCGCTCGACCACCTTCTTGAACCGGCCGCCCGGCAGGCCGACGCCGATGCTCATGGGCAGCACGTCGACGAGGACCATTCCGCCGATGTCGCCGGACTGCATGGAGTGCGCGAGAATCGCGGCGCCGAGCGCGACTGCCTCGTCCGGGTGCACCGCCTTGGACGGCTCCTTGCCGAAGAACTCGCGCAGCTTCGACCGGACCAGCGGCATGCGGCTCTGTCCACCGACCAGGAGCACTTCGCCGATCTCCGCCGGCTTGAGACCGCAGTTGTTGAGCACGTCGTCGCACACGCGCAGGGTGCGGTCGATCAATTGCGCGGTCAGCTTCTCCAGCTCAGCTCTCGTCACCTGGGTGTCGAGGTTGTAGCCTTTGTCTCCCACCATGGCGACGAACGGGACGCTCACCGGCGTCGTCAAGCGCTCCGAGAGCGAGATCTTGGCGCGCTCGGCAGCGTCGGCGATGCGCTGGAGCGCGATGCGATCGCCCTCGAAGGCGATCCCGTGCTTCTGGTGGAAACGGGCCAGCAGGTCCTGCACCAGCGCCCGGTCGAAGTCGACGCCGCCGAGGAAGGTGTCTCCCCCGGTGGAGATCACCTCGTAGACGTTGCCGTGCAGCTCGAGCACGCTGGTGTCGAAGGTGCCGCCTCCGAGGTCGTAGACCATCACCCGCTGTTCGAGCCTCCGACCCTGCGCGAAGGCGATCGCCGCCGCGGTGGGCTCGTTCACGATGCGCTCGACGTCGAGCCCCGCCAGGGCGCCAGCGGCGCGGACGGCCTGGCGCTGGTTGTCGTTGTAGTAGGCGGGAACCGTGATCACCGCGCGCGAGATCTGGGCGCCGAGCCAGCGCTCGGCCAGATCCTTCACTTCGGAGAGCACGAGCGAGGAGATCTTCTGCAGCGAGTAGACCTGATCGGCCATCTTCACCGCCGCCTCGCCGCGCGGACCGGAAACGATCTCGTAGCTGAACCGGCCCAGCAGGTCCGTCACCACCGGCGACTTGAACTGACGCCCGATCAAGCGCTTCGCGCCGTAGACGGTGTTCCTCGGGTTGATGAGCAGCTGGCTGCGGGCAGGGTGCCCGACCATCAGCTTGCCCTTGTCGCTGAGCGCGACCACCGAAGGGATGGTGTTGTAGCCCTCCCGCGAGGGGATCACGAACGGTTTGCCATCCTTCACCACGGCAGCGCAGGAGTTGGTCGTGCCCAGGTCGATTCCGATCACCGGGCCGGTCGGCTTGGTGGGGCGGGCTTGCGGCAGTTGGTCGGGCTCGTCCGCGGGCAGCGCCGCCGGCTGCGGCTGCGGGGCGCCGGGCGCGAGCGTGGGCCTCGGCAGCGGCGGCGGAGCGGGCCGGCGCGATTCGTTGCTCGACGGCGGAGGAAGCGCACCCGGAGCAGTGCTCGCGCCGGAAACGCGTGCCGCTGGAGCCGGCGAGACCGGTGCAGGAACGGGCTTCGCCGCAGGTTCAGGGGCGGGAGGAGCGGGCCAGGCCGTCGCCTCGGGCGCCGCGGGAGCCGGCCAGGCCGCGGCGTCAGGAGCGGGAGGTTCGGGCCACGCGGCAGGATCGGCTGCGACCGGCAGCACGGCGGGAGGCGTTGCAGCGGATGCGGCCGTGGGCTGTGCGGCCGGTGGCGAAGGCTGCATCGGCGCCGGTGCAGCCGAGGGCGGGCTGGCCGGTGCAGCCGCAGGCGCGGCCGCCGTTGCCGCTGGAGGTGGCACGACGCTTTCCGCGTCATCGAGCGTCACCTCGAAATCGTCCTCGACGACCGTCTTGCCCCCGGGCGCCGGCGGACGCGACGGGGGCGTAGGCTTCGGCGCGGGTCGCGCGCTCTTCTCGGCCGACGCCGGTTTTTCCGCGGGAGGGGTGACCGCTTTTTTCGCCGGCGTCGCCGCCGATCCCGCGCCCTCCGCCGCGGCCGGCTGCTTCAACAGCGGGGGCGGCTGGCCGCCCATCCACGCCACGAGCTCGCGGCCAGGATCGTCCATGCGGGCGAGCCACAGCGTCATGCCGGGATCGCTCCGTCCGGGAGATTCGCCGGCCTGGTGGACCTTCTCGACGATCGCGTTCGCCCGGAAGCAGTGCTTGCCATCGCTGAGCACCGCCGTCAGGCGGATGGGCGTCTCCACCGGCCGTGGCGTCGCCGTGCGGAGGAAGAAGCGGCGTGTGCTCAGCTCGGGGTGGCGTGCGCGGACGTCGTCGAGCTTCGCGCAGGGAAGCTTCACCTGGAGCGCGACGCCCGTCTTCTTCGAACCCCCCGGATTCGAAGGGTCAGCGGGTGTATTGCCGCCCACCGCGTCATTGTCGGTTCTCGCGTGCGCCGTGCCAAGAAACCGTCGGGGACTGCGCCCCTACAAGCGCACCGCGGATACGACCCGCAACTACCGCTTCCCCCCGCCGGCGCGGATGTGCAGGATGTCGCCGTCCTGCACCACGTAGTCCTTGCCTTCGAGGCGTAGCTTTCCGATCTCCCTCGCGCGGTGCTCGCTGCCCGCGGCGATGAAGTCGTCGTAGTGCATGACCTCCGCCCGGACGAAGCTCTTCTCCAGATCGGAGTGGATCCTTCCCGCGGCGCGCGCGGCGCGATCGCCCCTGCGCACCGTCCAGGCGCGCACTTCGTCCTCGCCGACCGTGAAGAACGAGATCTGATGCAGCAGGGCATAGACGGCGCGCAAGAAGCGGGCCCGCGCGGTCTCCGCGAGCCCCAGCGACGCGAGGTACTCCGGCTGCTCCTCAGCCGGAAGCTCGGCGATCTCGGCCTCTACCTCCGCCGAGAGGGCGATCGCATCCGCTCCCAGGCCCGCCGCGGCGTCCTGCAGCGCCGCGGGCACCGGTCTGGCCGCATCCGATTCCGCGACGTTCACCACCACCAGCAGCGGTCTGCGCGAGAGAAAGCCGAAATGCGCGAGCGCCTGCTCCTCGGCTTCGCTCATCGTCAGGGTGCGCAGGGGCGCGCCTTGCTCGAGGTGCTTCGCCACCCGTTGCAACTCGTGCGTCTCGCCTCCCGAGTCCCGCTCCTGTCGCAGCCGATGGAGTCGCTTCTCCGCCGCCTGCAGATCGGACAGGATCAGCTCGGAATCGTAGTCGCGGAGATCCCGCAGGGGATCCGCGTCGGCGTCGAAGGCGCGGAGCACGAGGCAGAGAGCATCGACCTCGCGCAGCGCTTGCAGCGCTTCGATCTCGAGAGATACGCCCTTGCTCCGCGGCCCGGGCAGGTCGGCGAGCAGCACCTCCGCGGGCGTGGTCTTGCGCGGCTTGAAGATGGCGCTCAGCCTCTCCAGCCGCGCATCCGGCACCTTGATGGCGCCGAGGTGCACCTTCGCCTCCGGCCCCCGCTTCAAGCCCGTGAGCGCATTGAACAGCGAGGTCTTTCCCGATCCGGCAAATCCCGCGAGACCCGCGCGCATGAAGGCCTCCGTTTGCGTGGAACTAGAACACATTTCGTGAATCTGTACAGTCCAACAACGTAGTCGCCAAGCGACTACGCGTCGCGCGCGCAGAAGCGCTCGACGGTCTCGAGCAGCGTGCGCAGGTCGATCGGCTTTCGCAAGTACCTAGCTGCGTCCATCTGGGCGGCGTGGGAGACGGCGTCGGCGTGCGCGCTCAACACCACCACCGGGATCGTGCGCAGCGACGGATCTCCCCGCTGCTGTGTCCGGAACTCCCGTCCATCCATCACCGGCATCATCAGGTCGAGGAGGATGACGCACGGCGCGCGCTCCGCCGTGCGAAGCTCGTCGAGCGCAGCCGCGCCGTTCGGGGCGCGCACCGGACGGTAGTCCCTGTCCTCCAGCACCTCCGCGATCGCTTCGCTCGTGTCGACGTCGTCCTCGACGATGAGGACGGTCCTCTCGCAACCCGGATCGGTCATGCGCGGGCCCGCCGGGGCTTGTCACGGGTCGCCGCAGGCGTCAGGCGGTGTCGCGGCAGCTCGATGGAAAAGGTGGATCCTTCGCCGACGGTGCTCGCCACGGCGATGGTCCCGCCGTGCGCCTCGACGATGTGCCGTGTGATGAAAAGCCCGCGGCGTTCGGTGAGATCGCGCGTCACCTTGACGAAGCCCTGCACCTCGCCGCCCTTCCCGTGGATCGACGAGATCACCACGTCAGCCCAGAACCGGGAACCGTCCTTGCGCACCCGCCAGCCCTCGACCTCGATGCGGCCCTCCCTGGCGGCGACCATCAGGTGTTGCTGCGGCCGGCGAGCCGCGCGGTCCTCATCCGTGTAGAAGCGAGTGAAGCTGTGTCCGACGATATCGTCGGCCGTGTAGCCCTTGATGCGCTGCGCGCCCGTGTTCCAGGTCAGGACGACCCCTTCGGAGTCCAGGAGAAAGATCGCGTAATCCTTGATGGTATCGGCTACGGCCCGCAGCTCCGCCGAGGCGAGCAGCGGCTGCAACTGTCCCTGCATCGTCTCATTCTCCATGCGGGCGGCTGAATACACGGATTCGGCCGGGGCGCGTAGTCGATTTCCGCACAGTGATGCCCTGCGATCGGAAGGGCGCCTGCTCCCTGGTCGACGGTGTCAGAGGGACTCGCGCGAGGTCGCCGCGAACCCGGCCACGAACGGGGACGATGGCGCGGCCCGCAACTCGTCCCGCGTTCCCTGCTGGACGATGTGGCCACGCTCCATCACCGCGATGCGATCAGCCAGCATCGCGTCCTCGGGATCGTGCGAAACGATCAACGCCGGAAGCCGCCATTCGAGCAGCGAGCGGCGCAGGCTCGCTCGCAGCTCCCGGCGTGCCGAGGAATCGAGCGAGGCGAACGGCTCGTCCAGGAGCAACGCGCGCGGCTCACGCGCGAGAGCGCGCGTGAGCGCCAGGCGCTGGCGCTCCCCACCCGAGAGCGCCCCGACATGGCGATTCGCCAGGTGTGACGCGCCCATGCGTTCGAGCCATGCCGCAGCGCGCGCGCGGCGCTCGCGACGTGGAAAGTCGGCGAGCCCGAACGCGACGTTGCCGAGCGCGTCGAGATGGGGGAAGAGCGCGTAGTCCTGTGGCAGGTATCCCAGGCGCCGGTCTTCGGCAGGCACGTCGGCATGCGTGTCGAAGAGGGTGCGCCCATCGAGGGCGATGCGCCCGCGGTCCGGCCGGGCCACGCCGAGAAGGAGGAGCAACAGGGTCGACTTTCCCGCGCCGTTCGGTCCGGCCACGAGGAGCGTCTCGGCGCCGACCGACAGCACGAGCGCCAGATCGAGCGTCCCGATGCGCTTGGCGAGGCTCACCTCAAGCATCGCCCGCCTCCCGCGCCATGCGCCGCAGCACGAGGAGCATGGCGAAGGCCACCACGACCATGATCAGCGCCAGTGCCTGCGCCGCGCGCAGATCCGACTCCATCGCGGTGTAGACCGCGAGGGGCAGGGTCTGCGTACGGCCCGTCAGGTTGCCGGCGAAGAGCAGGGTGGCACCGAACTCACCCAGGGACCGCGCCCAGCTCATCGCCGCGCCTCCCACGAGCCCGGGCGCGGAAAGCGGAAGCGCCACCCGAAGGAACGAGCGGAACGGAGACGCCCCGAGCGTCCGGGCGACCGTCAGGAGATTTTCGTCCACGCGGCGGAACGCGGCGATCGCCGCCTGGATGAAGAAGGGAGCGGAGACGAACGTCTCCGCCAGCACCACGGCGGGCGTGCTGAACGCGAGCGAAAGGCCGTGCCGGGCGAGAAAGGAACCGAGAAGGCCCCGGCGGCCAAATGCGAGGAGCAGCCCCACGCCAGCGACCGCGGGCGGGATGACCGCCGGGAGCTGGGTGACGGACTCGACGAGGCGCGAGAGCCGCCCCCGATGCCGCGCCACCCACCAGGCGACCAACGAGCCGAGCACGACCACGAGGGTCAGGCTGCAGGTGCTCGTCGCCAGCGACAGGCGGAGCGCCGGGAGGAGGAGGGGATGGCGAGCTCCCGCCACCAGGTCGCTCCAGCTCAAAGTCAACGCCAGCGCGGCGACGGGCAAAAGCAGGAAGGACACCAAAATGATCGTCGCCCCTTGCTGGACGGCGCTCCAGGAACGGGACGTCATCGGAATCCATGCCGCCCGAGCAACGCCCGTCCCGCGGGCGAGAGGACGAGGTCGATGAAGGCCCGCGCGAGCTGGGGGTGCGACCCACCGCGGAGGACCGCGATGGGATATTCCGCCACGACGTTGAGGTCCGCGGGGATGGAGATGGTCTCGACGGCTTCGAGCGCAGCGAGCGCGTCGGTGCGGTAGACGATCGCCGCATCCGCCTCGCCGAGTCGGACCTTGGCGAGGACCTGCCGCACGTTCAGCTCGCGCGACGCGATGCGCGCCTCTACCTCGGCTCGAAAGCCGGGGCCGTACCGCGAGGATGCGGCCTCGAGGATGCGAAGCGTGTACGCCCCGATGGGCACGTCGGGCGCGCCGACGACGATCCTCTGCGCGCGCGGAAGGTCGAGCAGGGCATGGATCGCCGCGGGATTGCCGGCGGGGACGACGATCACCGGCTCGTTGCGCGCGAACGTCCGCGGTGCCACCGCCAGATCCGCGTCCACGAGCGCGCGCATGTGCCGCTCATCCGCCGAGGCGAGCACGTCGGCGCGCGCCCCGTGCTCGATCTGCGTGCGCAGCTCCTGCGATCCGGCGAAGTTGAAGGAGACCGCCGCGCCCGCGTGCTCGGTCTCGAAGCGCTGGGCCAACTCCTGGAACGCATCGCGCAACGAGGAGGCGGCGAACACCGTCAGCTGCGTCGCGGCGAGGATCGCGCAGGGCAGCGCCATGCGCTGACGTGTCGCGTGAGGGCGACAATCTGTCAAGCGTACTTTACGGAAGCTCGGTGACCAGATGTCCGGACTGGCGGGTGTCATACCCGCCCAGGCTCGCCAGCTCGCGCCGGAAGGCTCGCCCTTCCAAGGTCTCCACCATCCGCGCCGCGCGCGGATCGCCGCTCCACTCCTTGGGAAACACCAGGTCGAAGCGCTCCTCGGAGAGGGGGACGAAATGGAGTCCGTGAGCCACCGCCGCGCTGCGCGCGACCACGCCGGCGTCCGCAGCGCCCATGGCCACGGCCTGCGCTACTTGTAGATGCCCGCCGAGCAGGCGATCGTAGCCCTTCACCGCGGACGTGGGCACCTTCGCCTTGCGCAGAAGACGATCGAGGAGGCGGCGTGCTCCGGCGCCCGGTTCGCGGTTCACGAAGCGGACGTCAGGGCGCGCGATGTCCTCGGGTTTGCGGATGCGGCGCGGATTGCCGGGCGCGACCGCAAAGCCCTCCTCCAGGTGCGCGAACGTGACCACCACCATCGGCCGGTTGGCGAGAGCGCGGCGAACGAACGGCACGTTGAATTCGCGCGCGCTCTCGTCGAAGAGGTGTGCCCCGGCGACATGCGCCTCGCCGCGCGCGAGGGAGGCGAGCGCGGCGGCGCTGGAAGCTCCGATCCAGCAAAGCCGCTGGCCTGCCCATCGGTCCGCCACGCGACCTGCGAGCACCGCGAGGCCAGGGTCGCAGCCGCTGATGAGCACGTTCGCTTCCACGGACTCGCGGGGGCGCAAGAGCCGCAGGCGCCCGCGCGCGAGCAGCGCGTCCGCGGGGGTGATCACCGAGAGCGGATCGTCGAGTCTCAGCGGGTGGGCCACCCAGCGGCCCGCCACCCGCCCGGCGAGGACGCGGCGCGAGCCGCGCGCCGGCGACGCCAGCCCCGTCCGGATCACCTCGCCCTCCTCGCGAAGCCAGAAGAGCTCCTCGACGCGGCAGCCCAGGGCGCGGGCGAGGTTGAGCGCGATCGCGGTCGAAGGCTGGGCGCGCCCGGCCTCGAGCGCGCTCAGGGTCTGCCGGCTGATGCCGGCGCGCACGGCGAGCTCGGCCTGCTTCAGGCCACTCCTCTGCCGCGCGCGCCGCAGACCGCTTTCGAGCCCAGGCATGCGCAACGTGTCACGCGCGCGCCTGCCGCGTGTCAACCGCTCTTGCTGCGAGCAATCTGCCTGGCGCCCAAGGGAAAAAAGATCGTAGGGCGCTTGCTTCCATCCGCGGCCCCGGACCTACCCGTTGCGCGCGCGCTGTCCTTGGGCGTTGATGCGGACGTGCGCAACGCTTCGCCACCGCAGGGGGATCAGGAAGCCGTGGTGGTCGAGGACGATCCCGACGCCCGACGGCTGGTGGCCGGATGCCTGCGGCGGCTAGGGCTGCGCGTGCACGAGGCTGCGACCGGCGCTGAAGCCATTGCCCTGCTCGAGCGCGGGACCCCCGACCTGATCTGCCTCGATCTGCGGCTGCCCGATGCCAGCGGCGTCGCGCTCTGCGAGCGGATCCGGGCCACCCCGAAACTGCGCGATGTGCCGGTGGTCGTAATCACGGCGCTGACGCGGCCCATCGATCGCGTCCAGGCGGAGATCGCCGGCGCGAACGGGTACCTGGTGAAGCCGTTCCGGGCTGATGCATTCGCCGATGCAGTGCTCGAGGTGATGGCGCTCTCGTCCTTGGCACCGAGCTGACACGCCGGCAGCGCCACGCCCTGGCAGTGCGCACGTTTGCGGCATGGCCAACGTCAAGAAGCGCGGTGTGAGCACCGGGCAGCCGGGTGGCCCCCCCATCGGGACCAGACTCAAGGATCGCAGACCGGCAGCGACATCGATCCAATCCCCGAGCCTTTGCGGCTGCTTCACCAAGGCGCGGGCTGGCCCTTCAATCTGTCGTGCGGTCGCCTCGCGGGATCGAGCCTTGCGATGGCGGACGGGTGGGGCTTGGGCGCGCAAAGCGAGGCGCCCCCCAGGCTCCGCGATACAGTTCAACCGTGCGGCACAGACTCAGACCGCGGACCAGCGCGAGGACCCGGGCGCGATCCTCGTCGGGAAGCTCGGCGAAATGGCCGATCAACTCGCGCGCATCGTCCGGCAGATCGCTGGGCATGGAGAAAGGATGAGCAAGCCGCGTGCCGGCGAACTGCCGTTCCCCGACAGCCTCTGCCACCGCTGCGCAGCGCCGCCGCGATATGTGCGCACGAACACGAGCGTTTTCATTCTTTGTCCGATCGTTCCCGAGAAGTATCCGCGCCAGCCGGTGCGCGAATGTCCCTGGTTCCGGCCGAGACCGGAATCCTGAAATTTGTACAGGCGGCTGTCGCGCAATTGGACGCTCACCCCAGCGCGGACCTGCCGGATCTGTACGGCGTCTCGGCGGCCGCGACTACTGCATCTTGCGGTAGACGCCCACCACGACGCCGATGATCTGCGTCTCGCGAAAGTCCTCGCGGCTGACGTAGATGGGCTTGAGCCGCGGATTGGAGGGCTGGAAACGTACCCGATCGCCCTCGGGGTAGAAGCGCTTCACCGTCGCTTCGTCCTCGATCATCGCGACCACGATCTCCCCGGGCCCGGCCTGGAGTTGCTTGCGAACGAAGATGTAGTCACCGTCCAGGATGCCATCGCCGATCATCGAATCGCCCGACACGCGCAGCGCGAAGACCTTCCGGCCGCCGTCGGGAAGCAACATGCTGTCGATGCGTACATGGTCGGTGATGTTCTCCTGCGCCAGGATGGGCTCGCCGGCGGCGACCTTGCCCACCACCGGGACCTCGACCACGTCTCCTTCTCCGACCGCCGACAGCTCGCGCCGGCTCATCCGTGCAAACCGCGCGGGTGAGCGGCCCCCGTCGATGACGCTGAGGGCGCGGCTCTTCAGCTCGCCACGCATCAGGTACCCCTTGCGCTCGAGCGCCTTCAGGTGGTCGTTCACGCCGTTGGTCGAGCGGATGCCGAAGTGCTCGCCGATCTCCCGGATGGTGGGTGGATAGCCCTGCTCCTGGATGCTCTTCTTGATGAAGGCGAG
>MNFJ01000056.1 GCA_001918155.1 Deltaproteobacteria bacterium 13_1_40CM_4_68_19 | reverse complement strand
AAGCTGATCGACTTCGGGATCGCCAAGGCCGAGAGCCGGCTGCAGAAGACGCAGTCGGGAATCCTCAAGGGCAAGTTCAGCTACATGTCGCCCGAGCAGGTCAAGGGCGACGCAGTCGACGGGCGCAGCGACGTGTTCGCCTGCGGCATCCTGCTCTGGGAGCTGGTCTGCGGCGAGAAGCTCTTCGTCGGCGACTCGGATTACGCCATCCTGGAGAAGGTGCGCCTCGGGGCGATCCAGCCGCCGCGATCGCGCAATCCCCGCTGCCCGGAAGCGCTCGAGCGGGCGATCTTGAAATCGCTCGCCATCGATCCGGCGCGCCGGTACCAGACCGCCTCGGAGCTGCACGACGATCTGGTGCGGTTCACGGTCGCTTCCGGAGCCGTGTTCGGCGCCCGCCAGCTCGCCACCTGGCTGCGGGAGGAGTTCAGGGCCGAGTACGAGAACGAGCAGCAGCGCCTTCGCGCCTGGCTCGCCGTCGGCGCGCCCCCCTCGCGCGAGCCGGCTCGCCGGGAGCCCGCCATCCGCAGCGAGCTGCCCGCGGTGATCGTCGCGGACCTGACGCAGACGCCACGCGCTCCCGTCGCCGCCCCCGCCGATCCGCACGAGCTGCCGACGATCCAGGTCGACGATGCCGCCCTGGCCGTGGCCGAGAGCGGGCAGTTCGACGTCGGCGACGATCGGACCGCCGCGCCGAGGAGGATGCGAAACGCCGCGCTCACCAGATCACTGCGCGAGCAGGGGACGCGCGCCAACGCGCGGCGCTGGGCGCTGTACGCGGCGGTCCCGGTTGCGCTCGGCGTCGCCGCTGTCTCCTACGTGATCGGGCAGCGCGAGCCGGTCCCCGGGAAGGTGATCGTCACTCCCACGCCGCCCGTGGTCGCCGATCTGATCATCGACGGGCGGGCTTCCGGCCAGCTTCCACCCTTCGTGCACACGCTTTCGCCGGGCGCGCACCGGATCGAGCTGCGCGCGGACGGCTACAAACCGTTCGCGGCGACGGTGCAGGTGGCCCAAGGCGGAGCGCCGGTGGAGCTGAACGCGAAGCTCGAGGTCGAGCGCCCCTTGCAGGTCGAAGGAGTGGTGCTCACGCAGGCGCCTGCGGCGGCTCCGCCGGCTCCCGCGCCGCCGCCGCGGAACCGTCCCTCTTCGCGCAAGCTCCAGCGCGCCGCTCCGCCGGCCCCGCCGGTGGAGCCGCTCGTGAACGCGCCACCGCCCCAGCTCGCGGCGGCGACGCCGGTCGTTCCGCCCAGCATCGGGTACCTGGTCGTGCAGACCAAGCCCGCCACGCGGCTGACGATCGACGGCCGCGATACCGGCCGCTGGACTCCGGTCCCGGCGGCGAATCCGATCGCGCTTCCGGCCGGGCCGCACACGCTCGTGTTCGAGAGCGCCGACGGAAGGCGCCACGAGGAGCAGGTGGAGATCGAGGCGGGAAAGACGGCGCGCTTCGTCCGGGCGCTGCCGTGATTCGGTCGCGGCCGCCGAAGGCGGCTTAGCGACTACTGCCTTTAGACTGTATCGTCTAGGGGATGTGTTCTAGCGCACGGCGAGCGGCGTCACCTTGCGGATGTACAGATCGTTGCCGTTGTTCGCGAAGCCGTAGCTCTCGAAGAATGCGTGCCGCTCGTCGCGCGGCTCGGGCAGCATCATCTCCACCCGCTTGCAGGCGAGCGCCTCGGCGCGCTGCAGCGCTTGTAGCAACAGGTCGTGCCCGATGCCCCTGTGCCGGTGCTCCGGCGCGACCAGGAACAGGTCGATCGATGCGACCCGTCCGCCCAGCCGCAGCTGCGGCCGGTGCGACATGGTGATCATCCCCCACAGGCGCGTGTACGAGAGCGAGTCGTGCGCGACGAAGCTCTCCAGCTCCGGATGCTGCACCACCCAGGAGAGCACCGCTTCCTGATCCTGCGCGGGCACGACCCAGCCTTCGCTCGCCAGCAGCCTGAACGCGGCCTCGCGGTCGCCGCGCTTCAGGGGCCGGATCCGCCATTCCTTCGTGGTCGCGGGAGCCGGCATGCTCGACCGCGGAGGACTGCTCCAGGGCGGAGGAAAGGTGGCCACTGGTGCGAAGGTTACTTCTTCGCGACCCTGGAGGACAACTCCTCGTCGATCACCTGCTTGAACGACTCGAACGGCATGGCCCCGACCAGCCGCTTGCCGTTGATGAAGAAGGTGGGAGTTCCGTTCGCCCCCACGGCGTTGCCGGCGCTCATGTCGGCCTGGATCACGGCCTGCCCACCGTGGGATTCCACCGACGCCTTCCATTTCGCCACGTCGAGCCCGATCTCCTTGGCGACCTGCTCGTAGTACGCCGGCGACAATTCCTGCTGTTTCGCGAAAAGGCGGTCGTGCATCTCCCAGAACTGGTCGTTGCCCTGCTCGAACGCCGCCATCGCGGCCTCCGCGGCGGGCATCGCGTTCGGGTGGAAGGAGAGCGGCTGGTTCTTCCACACCAGGCGCACTTTTCCTGCGTACTGGTCCATCACCTGCTTCAGCGTCGATTGCGCGCGGCCGCAGTACGGGCATTGGAAGTCGGAGAACTCGATGATGGTCACCGGCGCCGTCTTCGGGCCCTTGGCGGGCGCGTTCCCGGCCTGGACGTCGAACTTCTGCTCCACCTCCGGCGCCGCAGCCTGCGGCGAGCCCCCGGCGGCCTTCACGTTCTCCTCGACCAGCGCCTGGTAGAGCTTCTCCTGCCTCGTGCCCTTCTTCAGCAGCTCGTCGGCCTTGCGGATCTGCTCGTCGATCGCGCCCTTGAAGGTCTCGAACGGCATCGCGCCGGAGATGAACTTGCCGTTGACGAAGAACGAGGGCGTCCCCTCCGCGCCGACCTGCTGCGCGTAGGAGTTGTCCTTGGCGATCAGCGCGGCGATCTCGGGCGACTCCTTGTCCTTCCTCCACTGCGCCAGGTTGAGGCCGGCCTCCTTCGCCCACTCCTCGTACTTCGCCTCCGACAGCTCGTTCTGATGGGCGAACATCAGCGCGTGCATCTTCCAGAACTTGTCGTTCCCCTGCTTGAAGGCCGCCATGGCGGCCTTCGCCGCCGGCATCGCGTTCGGGTGGAAACCGAGCGGCTCGTTCCGCCAGACGATGCGGACGTCGTCCTTGTACGTCTCCAGGATCTGCTTGAGCGTCGGCTCGACGCGCGAGCAGTAGGGGCACTGGAAGTCGGACCACTCCACGATCGTCACTTTGGGCTTCTTCGCGCCGGTCCAGGGGCCATCGCCGGGGTCGACGTTGCGCGCCTGCGGAGGGGGAGCCGCCTGGGGCGGGGGAGCCGGAGGGCCGCTCTGGCCGTCCTTGATCAGGTGCTCGTAGAGGTCCTTCTTCTGCACGCCGCTCGCCAGCGCCGCGTTCGCGCGCCTGAGCTGCGCCTCGATCACCGCCTTGAACGACTCGTACGGCATCGCGCCCGACACGCGCGCGCCGTCGATGAAGAAGTGCGGGGTCCCGTTCGCTCCCAGCTTGGCCGCCTGCACCTGGTCGTCGCGGATGGCCTGGGCGGTCTCGGGCCCGTTCAGGTCTCGCTGGTAGCGCTCCATGTCGAGGCCGATGTCGCGCGCCATGGCATCCACCTTGTCCTGCTTGAGCGCGTCGGGCTGGCGCGAGTTGTTCGCCTCGAACAGCTTGTCGTGCATCTGCCAGAACTTGCCCTGCTTCTCCGCGGCGATGGCGGCCTTGGCGGCGTAGGGCGCGTCCGGATGCATGGGCAGCGGGTTGTGCTTGAAGACGAAGCGGACGTCCGACCCGTAATTCCTCTCGATCTGGTGGAGCGTGTCGATGACGCGGCCGCAGAACGGACACTGGAAGTCCGACCACTCGACGATGGTCACCTTGGCCTCGGCGCTGCCCTTCTGCGGCGCGTCACCGAGGGTGACCTTGTAGACCTGGTCGGAACCCGGAGGCGCCGCCGACGGAGCAGGAACGGCCGGCTGCGGGTTTCGAAGCGGACTGCCGAGGCTGCTGCTTTTCGCCATCTGGTCGCGGATGGCGAACCCCGCGACGGCGCCGACGCAAACGGCGACAAACACGTTCCAATTGCTCTTCACGCGATCCCCTTCAGTTCACTGCCTGACGGCAGGCCCGCAAAAGCTAGAACACATCTCAGACCATGTACAGCCTCAAGCAATAGTCGCTAAGCCGCCTTCGGCGGCGGCGACTAGCATGAAAACGCCCGGGGTCGCCCGCGAATTCCCTCAAAGCGCGCGCCGGAAGACCACCTGCGATGCGCGGGCGAGCGCTTTCTGGACGAGCCGGTCGGCGGCCGGCTGGTCGTCGCAGGTGGCCACCAGGCGCAAGAGCGTCCCGCGCTCGTCGATCCGCACGTAATAGACCTCGGGCGCCGTGGCGGCGCGGTCGAGATGCTCGAATCCGTTCGCGACGGCGAGCAGCGCGGAGCGGACCGTGTCCGGCGATCCGCCGGGGGGCACCAGCACCTCGGCGCGGGCGATCCGCGTCACCCCGCCCATGGTCGCGTTCTTCACCACCTCGCTCGCCAGCGCGTCGTTCGGGATGATCAACCGGCGGCCGTCAACCAGAAGCCGCAGCACCGTGTAGGTGAAGTGGATGTCCTCGACGATCCCGCGTTCGCCGCGCAGCTCGACGTCGTCGCCGATCCGGATCGGCTGGGTGATCGAGATGGTCAGGCCTGCGATGGCGTTGCCCAGCGTACTGCGCGCCGCGAAGCCGACGATCAGCCCGGACAGCCCGGCCGAGGCGAGCAGGCCCGTGGAGATCACGCGCAGCGCCTGGAACTGCGAGAGCACGGCCGAGATGGAGGTGACCCAGATGGCGATGTGCAGCAGCCTGCGCGTGAGCGCGAGCTGTGTCGCCGTCTCCGGCAGCAAGGTCCCGCGCTGGAGATGGCGCTCGCGGGCCCGTTTGAAACCGACGCTGACGACTCGAGACAGCACCGAGGCCACCGCGAGCAGCACGATCGCGGTGATCACGTGCCGCGGCTGCACGTCCACCAGCAGAATCGCCCAGAACGACGGCTTCGAGGGGGCATACGCGTCGAGGGAAGAGAGCACGGCGCGGGAAAGTTGATCCGGCGGACCGATCCGTCAACCGCGAAGTTTGCGGGCCGTCGAACCCCGGCTACCATGACCTTCAAGGTGAACGACAACCTCCGCAGTTTCGTCCTCCGGCCAGCCTTGATCCTTGCCGCCTGCGCCGCCGCAGGCCTCTGCTTCGGCGCGCGCGCGCAGCAGCAAGCGCCGGCGTCGGACGCAGGTGAGAGCCCGCCCGCCATCGACGCAGAGGAGAACACTCCGGGCGAACAGATGGGCGAGCCCGACGACCTGAACGCCGCCGACATCGCCAACGCGGTGGGGGAGGCGGAGGCCGAGATGGACGGCGGCCTTCCCGAGCAGCCGGCGGAGATCCTTCAGGTCCCGGCGGCGGCCACCAACGCGGTCGTGCAGCACATCGACCACCCGCAGGGGCTCGAGCTCTGGAAGAAGGCGAAGCTGTCCGGCGGCGTGTACGTGGCGAAGACGCCTTCGGGCAGGGAGGCGCGGCTGACCATCGAACCCAAGCTGCAGGGATCGATGGAGAAGCTCCTGCGCATGTACCGGCCGGTCGGCGCCGCCGTGGTGGCGCTCGATCCGAAGAGCGGCAAGGTGCTCGCGCTGGCGGAGTACGGCGAAGGCGCGGTGACCAAGCAGATCTATCCGGCCGCCTCCATCTTCAAGATCATCACCGGGGCGGCTTTGCTAGAGAAGGGCGTCGACCCCGACGTCGAGACCTGCTACCACGGCGGCGTCCACCGCCTGGTGGGCAAGCTCCTCCAGGACAAGCCGAACCTCGACCGCCGCTGTCTCTCGCTCAGCATGGCGCTGGCGAAGAGCGCCAACGTGGTGTTCGCGAAGATGGCGGTGAAGCACCTCGATGCGGACGACCTGCGCAAGTCCGCCGAGAGGTTCCTCTTCAACCGGCCGATCTTCGATCAGCCGGTGGAGCAGTCGCGGGCGCAGATCCCCGATTCGGGGCTCGATTTCGCCAGGAGCGCCGCCGGCTTCGGCGAGGTCAAGCTCTCGCCGATGCACGCGGCGCTGATCGCGGCGTCCGTCGGCAACGCGGGCGTGGCGATGGAACCCTCGGTGCTCGACTCCGTGAACGGCGAGCCGGTGGAGCCGACCGGCTCGATGCGGCTGCTCAACCCGGAGACCGCGGCCACGCTGCGGGACATGATGAAGCTGACGGTCTCCCAGGGCACCGCGACCCCCGTCTTCCGCGACCGCCACCGCAACGTCCTCGGCGACATCGAGGTCGCTGGGAAGACCGGCTCGCTGAGCGTCCACAAGGCGCCGTTCAAGGACTATTCCTGGTTCGTCGGCTTCGCGCCCGCGGACGACCCGAAGATCGCGGTGGCCGCGGTGGTCGTGAACGGCCTCAAGTGGCGCGTTCACGCTCCGTACATCGCGCGCGAGGCACTCAAGGCGTATCTGGTCGGGGGACCGCTCGGCCAGCCGCCGGTCGCGCGGTTCAAGCATTACAAACGGCGTAGGAAGCATCACGGGTAACCCGCGCCACCAGGTCGTCCTCTATACGCGCGAGCGGTGCTCCCTGTGCCGCACGGCAAAAGCGGCGATCCTCGCCGTGCGCCGGGAGGTGGCGTTCGAGTTCCGCGAGATCGACATCGGATGGTCGGGCGAGCTGTACGAGGAGCACAAGCACGACATCCCGGTGGTGGAGATCGACGGAAAGCGCGCCTTCAAACATCGGGTGGATCCCGCGGCGTTGAAGGAAAGGCTGCGCTGACCCGAACGCCGGGCTTGCTCCTCCGGCCGCTAGGGGCGGGGGCGAGGCCACGGCGGCCTTTTTTGAATTTAGTATCGAATTTTCGAAGCGATGCTGGTTTGGCGCGGGCACGCCGCTCCGCCCGCGTGCGGCATGTCGGAATTAATAATGTAATTACGGTCGCTTGCAGCGGTCTCGACGCGTCACGGCATGCGTGGATTACGTCGATTTTCGGACAGGTTCCCGGCCGGCTTTCGCTTGTTTCGGCCAAGATTGGCGGGCTATAAGGCTCTCCACCCGGAATTTTGCAAATTCGGAAACCGGTGCAGGAGGCGCGCTTGGCGATCAAAGTCGCACTGATGGGCCTCGGGGCCATCGGCCGCGGCATCGCTCGCTGCGCGCTGCAGAAGCACGATCTGGAGATCGTCGCGGCCATCGATCTCGATCCGCACCGCGTCGGACGCAAGCTGTCGGACGTGGTGGACGCCCCGACGCCGGAGGTGGTGATCGGCTCGGACGCGGGCGCCGAGATGCGCAAGGCGCAGGGCGGGATCCTGCTCCACGCGACCGGCAGCCGCCTCGATCGGATCGAGGGCGAGCTCGCCCAGGCGCTCACCGCCGGTCTCTGCGTCGTTTCCACCTGCGAAGAGCTCTCCTATCCCTGGTTGCGGCATCCGGAGATCGCCGAGCGACTCGACCGGCTCGCACAGAAGCGCAAGCTCGCGCTGCTCGGCACCGGGGTGAACCCCGGGTTCGTGATGGATCGCCTGCCGGCGACGCTCGGTGCGGTCTGCGGCCACGTCGGCCGCGTCCGCGTCACTCGCGTGGTCGACTCGCGCTCCCGCCGCAAGCAGCTGCAGCTGAAGACGGGAGCCGGGCTCAACGAGGAGGAATTCGACCGCGGGGTGGACGAGGGCACCATCGGCCATGTCGGGTTGATGGAGTCGGCGGCGCTCGCCTCGCTGGGCGTCGGGCTCGAAGTGGACGAGGTCGACGAGTCCATCGACCCGGTGGAGGCCGAAGAGGACATGCAGGGCGATGGCTTCACGGTGCCGAAGGGAGGCATCGTCGGGCTCAAGCAGGTGGCGCGCGCCTTTCACGACGGCAAGGAGGTCGCCGTCCTGGATCTCACCATCGCGCTCGGAGCTCCACAGCCGCGCGACGAGATCGAGCTGGAAGGCGACCCGGGCATCCGCGTGCTGATCCCGGGCGGTACGCAGGGCGACAAGGCCACGGCCTGGACCGTCGTGCACGCGGCGCCGCTCGTGCAGGGCTCCGAGCCGGGGTTGATCAGCGTTCTGGACTTGCCCGCTGGCAGATAGGGGAAGACGACGTGGTCGATCGCAACGCAGCAGGGCGGGAAGCGAAACCCGCAGTCAACGAGGTGGAGAAGGGGGCGATCCGGCGCTTCGCCGAGGCGATCGGCGAGACGAACCCCATCTACTTCGAGGAAGCCGCAGCACGCGCGGCCGGATACCGGAGCGTCGTCGCTCCGCCCACTTTTCCCACCACGCTGCGGGCGGCGTCCGACCTGCGCGAGGGCCTGATGCTCGCGCCGGGCAAGCACCTGCTCCAGGCGGAGCAGAGCTTCGAGTACGCGCGGCCGATCGTGGCCGGCGACAAGCTGACGGTCCGCAGCAAGGTGGCGGGGATCGAGAGCCGCCCGACGCCGAGCGGGCCCACCGACGTGGTGATCATCGAAGACGAGGGCCGGGACGATGCCGGCGAGCTCGTCTACCGCTCACGCCAGCTCTGGGTGGTGCGGATGGCGCCGAAGCACGCGCCAGGAGAATTCCATGAGTAGCCGCAGCGCAGCCAAGATGGCTCGGCCCGCGAGCAAACCCGTGTCCAAATCGAGCGCCCGCAATCCGAAGGCGAAGCTGGCCAAGGTGACGAAGTTTCCCACCGCCAGCATGAAAAAGCCGCTCCCGGCGGCGAAGAGATCGTCCCCGCCGCCGGCGGCGCGCAAGTCCGATCCGCCTCCGCGCGGAATGCCGGCGCTGACTCCGCCCAAGCAGGTGCAGGAGCCGAAGCAGAGCCTGGCGCGCAGCTTCTACTGGAGCGAGCTGCGGGTGGGCGACGACCTGCCGCCCTTGACGAAGCCGGCGATCGACCGCGTGCAGATCGTGCGCTACGCGGCGTCCTCCGGAGACTTCAACCGGCTGCACCTCGACGAGCCCTATGCGCACGCCGTCGGGTTCCCGGGCTTGTTCGCCCCGGGCATGCTCGCCCTGGCGTTCGTCGGCCAGCTGCTCACCGCTTGGCTGCGGCGCGGGCACGTGCGCAAGCTCGGAGCGCGCTTCATCAAGATCGTCTGGCCGGGCGACGAGCTGACCTGCCGCGGGCGCATCGCGGAGCTGCGCAAGGAGAACGGCGCCTGCTACGCGGACGTCGAGCTCTGGGCGGAGAACCAGAAGGGCGAGCTGGTGCTGCGGGGCCAGGCCACCTGCGAGCTGTACGAGTCGCCGCAGAACGGCGGCGGCGACGGCGGCGGCCTGCTCTTCGCGCTGCAGCAGTCGGGGCAAGCGGTTGCCCCGGGGCAGGCGAAGAAGTCCTCGCCTCCGTCGAAGCCTCCGAAGAAGAAGTGAAACGGCGAGAGCGCGTCTCATGAGATGCGCTCTTCTGGCCGCGGCACTGTGCGCGGCCGCGGGGTGCCATTCGCAGAAGCGTCCGGCGGCGCCCGTCCCGGCGGTGCCGGCAGCGGTCGCCCCCGGGCCGGCGGACGCGGGCCCCCCACCCGAATCCGGCCAGCTCGCCTGGGAGAAGAGGGATTCGGATCCAGGGGCGCTCGATCGCGCGGTTTCCCTCTTCGAAGCGGAGGCGCGGCGCGCACCGGATCCGGCGCAGGCCTTGCTCGGAGCGGCGCGGGCCCGGCGGCTGAGGATCGCGCGCGCGGAGCAGGACCCCGAGCCCGAGCCGTCCACCATGGCGGTCGACGCGCAGGCGTGCGCCACCGACGCGCACCGATCGTGGGCGGCAAGCTTTCCCGAAGCTGCCGCCGCCCGGGATAGCGCCGCGCTGGTCGGGGCGTCCGGAGCAGAGGCCCTGTACCTCGAGGCCGTCTGCTCGGCCATCTGTGCGCGGATGCAGGGGTTCACCCCGCTGATCGAGCGGCGCGGCGAGCTCGTGGCCGCGCTCGTCCGCGTGGCGGAGCTCGAGCCCGATCTGGACGGGGCGGGAGCGGAGCGCGAGCTGGGCGCTCTCCATGCCGCATTGCCCGCATACGCCGGAGGCGATCTGGAGGAAGCGCGCCGCCACCTGCTCGCGGCGGTGGAGCGCGCGCCCGAGGATGCGCGCAACCACCTGGTCCTCGCGCGCGCCGTCGCGGTGAAGGCCCAGGACCGGGCGCTCTTCCGGGAGCACCTGGAGATCGCGGCGAAGTCCGGCGACCCGCTCGCGGCCGCGCAGGCGCAGGCGCTGCTCCAGCGCGAGAAGGAGCTGTTCGGTCCGGCGGAGGCGGCGCAACCGATCCCCGGCGGTCCGCAGAAGCGGCCCTAATATTCCCAGGGTCTGGTCGCCTCCCATGCGCCCGGCAGCCGCTCCACGAGGCGGAAGAAGAAGTGGCCGGTCCACTTGCCGTCGCGGGCATCTCGCACCGCCGCGCTGGAGCTGTTCAGGTCCTTGTCCCAGCTCGCCTTGCCGAGCCGCGCCGCGCAGGCGCCGCTGACTGCGCCGCCGTCGCAGGACCCGTCGTCCGCGATCCCGGAGATGGTCGCGCTGCCGCTGAAATCGAGCGTGTCGGCGGTGATCGGCCAGGCGCGCGCGAGCGCTTCTTCCACGATCCCTCCCACCGCCCGGACTCCGCGGCCGCAGAGCTCCTGCACGGTGCCCGCGTCGACGATCCCGTCGGTGGCGTTCTCCACGTCGCGCGCCAGGCCCTCGCAGTCGACGATGCATCCGCTGCCCGGCGCGCACCAGGTCGCCTCGTCGATGCAGTGGTATTCGCCGGCCGTCACCACCGACATGAGCTGATCGACGAGGATGAGCAGGACCTTGCCCATCTCCAGCTTCACCTGCCGCGGCCCGACGTCCAGGACCCAGGCGGAACCTCGCTTCGCCACCGTCGCGCTGAAGGCGGAAAGCCGGGGCTGGATCGAGGGCAGGGCCTCGCCCTTGCATTGCGCGGTCTCGTCGACGCCGGAGTCGCTGGTGACCACGTCGATGCGGGCGCATTGGGGCGGATCGCCCGGATCGCCGGCGATCTCGCCCTCGCAGAGCGGCAGCCAGTAGAAGACGAGGCTGGTCCAGACTTCCGCCCCTTTCAGGTGCGCGACGTCCGCCCCGCGCGCGAGCCGCATCGCTCCTTCGCTGCGCAGGTTCCCCAGGATGGTGGCCAGATCGTCGGAGATGTGGATCAGCTGCTGGATCCATCCGGGCAGGTACTGCTGCAGCAGGCGGGCGACGAACGCGTTGACGATCGCCTGCAGCCACCCCGGCAGGCCCGGGATGGTGAGCTGACCGAGCAGCGTCTGGTCCATCAGCCTCAGCGCCTTGAAGGTCTCCTGCACGGTGAACGGGAGCGCGTCCCGGATGCGGTAATCGTGCCGCGTCAGCCAGATTCCGCTGACGTCGGGCACCGTCTCGTCCGGGACGCAGGAGCCTTCGCCGCAGGTGTCGGCTGGCTCGCAGTGCGTGCCGGCGGCGCAGCTCATGGGGCAGACGTCGCGGCAGACGAGCGCGGACGCATCGCAGCACCTTCCGCTGCCGCAGGCCGGCGCTTCCGGATCACAACTCCCGTCCGCGGGCTCGCAGACGCCCCCGGCGCAGGCGAATCCGGGCGGGCAGGGATTGCGCGGATCGGCGCAGCTGGAGCCGCCATCGTCCGCGCATCGGGGCGGGTCGCCGGTGCAGACCTGGCCCGGTGCGCACTGCGCGTTCGCGCTGCAGGATCCCGCGGCCTGGACCGTGACGTTGAAGAGCACCGGCGGACCGCCCGCGATCGACTGAGCGGTCACCTGCCAGGGTCCCTCGGCCGCCGGCGTGGCCACGAGATAGACCTGCGCCTTGCCGCCGGCGCCGGTCTGCGCCGTGGCCGTGCGGTAGACGCCGGCGCTCCAGCGGGCGTTCGCGACCGGAGGCAGTGTGAACGAGATCGTGTCGCCCGGGATGGGTGCGCCGGTATCCGCGTCCAGCTCGCGGACCTTGAGGCCGACGCTCGACGATACGCCGATGAGGGTGGTCGCGCTCGCCTCGTCCGCAGAGACGCGCGTGGCGGGAGTCGGGACGATGGCGAGCGTGCGGCGCAGTGCGACCACGCTCAACCTGAACGTCACCGGCTCGGCACGGAGGCCGGGAGCAGTCACCACCACGTGGAAGGGCCCCGCGGCCGGGCGCGCACCGGCCAGGAAACTCGCCGCGGCGATGCCGGAATCGTCCGTGGCTACCTCCTCGGCCTCCAAGCTGCCTCCGGCGGGTTCTCCCTGTTGAAAGCCGAAATGAAGACGCGCATTTGCAATGGGGCCCTGGTCTTCGCCCGCGAGCAGGACCTCGAGATTCCGGCGCTCGCCGGGGTGCAGGGTCAAGTCCGGGTCCCCGACGAGCGCGAGCGTATACGGACTTTGCCCTGCCTCAGCCGTCGGCCCCGCGGGGTCGACGCCGCACGCGGCGAGCGCCATGGAAATTGCCGCTGCGGTTGCGCGCAGGAACATGGATGGCACCCGGGGAACGCGGTTGCCTGGGATCGTGAACGAGTCGCCGTCGCCGAACCATCGGTCGGACGCCGGTCCCCTTCGCGCCGTTGTCGCGGGATGGTACAGAGGCGGAATGTCGCTGCGCGGCCAGGCGCTGCAGGAATTCGACCTGCCCGCGGCACCCCAGCGGATCGACGAGTTGCCGTCCAGCGCGCCGGAGACGGACGCGCTCCGCGTGCACGCTCCGGCCGGGCGCTTCTTGCTGCTCTGTGGCGCGCCCGCGCTCTCGCTCGCCTTCGAGGCCACGCTGTTCGACCTCCTCGCCGAATCGCGCTACCCGGCCCCGCGGCCGCGCCGCGCGCGCGGCGGGTCGCTGATCGCGCTCCTCGGCGGACAGCGCGCGGCGTCCTGTTACGCGTGGCCGCCGGGCGAAGAGCTGGCGCCCGCCGAGGCCACGGTTCCGCAGCTGATGGACCTCGGCAGGCTGCTCGCGCGCCTGCATCAGCTGGGCGAGACGCATCCGGCTTCGGTGGCGGATCCGTGCGATGCGCTCTCGCTGCTGGGGCGCGCGCCAGCCGGGGCCGAGCGCGACGCGCTGGACGCGGTCGCTCGCGCGGCGCTCCCGCAGCTTCCCTCCGGCGCCGGCCACGGTGGCCTGACTCCGCAGCGCGCGCTCTTCATCGGCGAGCGGTGCAGCGCGGTGTTGCCGTCGGGGTTCGCCGGCTCCGGCGCGCTGGTGCTCGACCTGGCGGAGACCGCGGTGGGATGGGTGGCGGGGGCGCAGCGGCCGTCAGCGGCCCTGCGCGCGTTGACCTCCGGTTACCAGGCCCTGCGCCGGCTCTTGCCGGAAGAGAAGGACGCCTTCTTTCTCGCGCTGCGCTACGCGGCCGTGCGCGAGGGCGCGCGCCGGCTTTCGACCGGCCGCTCCGGCGCGCTGGACGCGCTGCGCGCGGTCGAGGCCGTCGGCGAACCGGAAGCGCGGGAGGCAGCGGGGTAAAGCCCTCAGAGGCCCGAGGCGATCTTCCACTCGCCGTTCAGCCTGACGAACCTCATCCGCGCGTCGTCGCTCTCGCTCTTCCACTTCTCGCCGCTCGGCGTCGCCACGGCGAAGCGGAGCACCTGGAAGTAGTCGAGACGGGCTTCCTCTCCCTTCACCTCGACGTCTTTCACCGTCGCTTCCAGGCGAACGCCGGTGACCTTGGAAAGGTCGCCCTTCAGCCTCTGCGCGAGGCCTTCGTGATCGATGGGACCGATGCCGCGCGCCGGATCGCCCGGGTCCGAGTAGTCCGGCGTCGTCAGCGCCACGATGGCGCCCGCGTCGCGCGCTTCCAACGCCTGCTTGTAGCGGCCGAAGACGTCCAAAACCGCGCGATTCTGCGGCGTGTCCTGGATGTTCGTCCCCGGGAGCGTCGCGTGGGAGGAGCAGGCGGCAGCGACCAGGCAGGCGAGCGGGGCGATCGATTTCATGGCCCAAGATGTAGTCACAAAATGCCGATCGGTGGTAGCCAGAACGCGAATGCAGGGTTGGATCGACGTCGGACCCGCCGATCTGATCGAAGGCGAGCTCCGCGGCCTCGAGGTGGGGGAGCGGCTGGTGCTGCTCGCGCGCTACCAGGGACGGATCACCGCCATGGACGACTCCTGCAACCACGCCGGATGCCTGCTCTCCGGCGGGTGGATGCACGAGAAGAAAGGCGCGGTGGTCTGCCCCTGCCACGAATACGCGTTCGAGCTCGGCACCGGACGCAACGTGACCTACCCTCGACTGTGCGACGATCAGGCCGCCTTCGAGGTGCGCATCGAGCGCGGACGGGTGATGATCCACATCCCGCCGGAGTGAGCCCATGGCGCACAAGGATCCGCAAGACCATCCCCACCACCACGGCGAGGTGCCACGCCAGCACAAGGCGCGCGCGCCGGCGTCCGCGAAGGTCTACGTGATCACCTGCTCGGATTCGCGCACCGCCGCCACGGACGAAGGCGGGCGCGTCATCAAGTCCATGCTCGGCGACCGGGGCCACGCGATCGCAGGGTCCGCCATCGTCCCGGACGAGCCGTCGCGGATCGCGCAGGAGCTGCAGCGCGCCCGCGAAAGCGGCGCCCAGGTGGCGCTGATCACCGGAGGCACCGGCATCACCTCGCGCGACAGCACCTTCGAGGCGGTGAGCGCGGCGATCGCGCGGCCGCTGCCCGGATTCGGCGAGCTGTTCCGCATGCTCTCGTTCGAGGAGATCGGCAGCGCGGCGATGTTGTCCCGCGCGGTCGCGGGCGTCACCAAGGACGGGCTGATCCTCTTCGCGATGCCCGGCAGCCCCGCCGCCGTGCGGCTCGCCTGCGAACGTCTGATCCTCCCCGAGCTGGGTCATCTGATCGAGGAGCTCGGCAGGTGAGGACCTGGCGCCGCGCAGAGCTGCTGCGCCCCGCGCTCGAGGCCCTCCTCGCCGGGACGGACGCGCCGGCGCGCATGCGCGGCGATCCGGTGGAGCTGCCGCATCGCTACCAGGATCCGCGGGACATCGAGGTGGCCAGCTTGCTCTGCGCCGCGCTGGCGTACGGCCGCGTGGATCTCTTCAAGCCGCGGCTGCGCGCGCTGCTCGACGCCCTGGGCCCTTCGCCGGCCGCCGTCGCCATGACCGCGCGTCCTGCCGAGCTGGTGGACCGCGCGAAGGGCTTCTCGTACCGCATGACGGACGCCCGCGACGTCGCCTGCCTTCTCCACGGGGCGGGAACGATCCTGCGCGCGCACGGATCGCTCGGCTCCTGCTTCACCGCGCACTATCGCCGGCTGAGGAGCGTCCGCGCGGCGCTCGGCGCGTTCGTCGACGAGCTCTGCGCGCCGGACTTCACGCCGATCACCGGGCAGCGCGGGCCGACGCGCCGGCTCAAGCACCTGCTTCCGCACCCCGATCGCGGCAGCGCCTGCAAGCGCCTCAACCTGTTCCTGCGCTGGATGGTGCGGGGTCCCGACGGAGTGGATTTCGGCCTCTGGCGCGAGGTCCCGGCCGACGCGCTGGTGGTGCCGCTCGACACCCACGTCCACCGCATCGGCCGTTTCATCGGCCTGACCCGGCGCAAGGACCTTTCCTGGAAGACCGCCGAGGACGTCACCCGGCGGCTGCGCCTGCTCGACGCCGAAGACCCGGTCCGCTACGACTTCGCCCTCAGCCACCTCGGCATCAGCGGCACCTGCGCCTCCCGCAAAGACCTCCGCCGCTGTGCCAATTGCCCGTTGAAGCCGATCTGCCGGTACTGGGTGTAGGACGGCGGCCGCGGCGAAGGAGGAGATGGAGGTCCGCAACCAGGGCGCTGTGAAGGCCCACGTGTGGACCAGCTCCGCCGGCCTGGAGAGCGCGCGCGTCCATCTGCGCGCGCTGACCGCGCTCTCCAACGACGCGACCGCGTGGGACTCGCAGCAGGCCCGAACGCTCTTGCGGGGCCTACGACACGACGACCAGATTACCCGAGCCATGAAAGCAAATTGAGTTGTGGGGGAGTTTGGCTTAAAGACCCGTCGTGCGGCCGTCGGTATTCATCCGTCTGCTCGTGAACGGAGAGGAGCACGCGCTCGCCGTGCCGGCGCAGCGTACCCTGCTCGAGGCCCTGCGGTACGACCTGGGGCTCACCGGGTCGAAGCAGGGTTGCGACAAGGGCGATTGCGGAGCCTGCACGGTCCTCGCGCGCGAGCGCGCCGGCGAAGGCCGCGGAGAAGCCATCCTCTCCTGCATCACCCTCGCTCAGGATGCGCAGGACCTCGCCATCACCACCATCGAGGGTCTCGCCGGTCCGCAGGGCCTCGACCCGGTGCAGCGCGCCTTCGCCGACTGCGGCGCGCTGCAGTGCGGGTTCTGCCAGCCCGGAATGATGCTCTCGGCGCGCGCGCTGCTCGACGACAATCCCAAGCCGACGCTCCCGCAGATCCAGGAGGCCCTGAGCGGCAACCTCTGCCGCTGCACCGGATACACGAAGATCTACGAGGCCGTGCAGGTCGCCGCCGGCCTGCGAGCTCCCGCCCAGCGCGCGCCCGTGCAGTCCGAGCGCGCCGCGCCGAGCGATTCGAAGGCGCAGACGGTCAAGGAGATCGTCCCGTGAGCATCGGCGCCCGCTTCCCCAAGTCGGATGGCGTGGCGAAGGCCGACGGTTCCGGGATCTACGCCGACGACATCGCGCTGCCTCGGATGCTGCACGCGAAGATCCTCCGGTCCCCGCACGCGCACGCGAGGATCCGCGGCATCGATCTGGGCGCCGCCGAGGCGCTGCCCGGCGTGGTGGCGACGCTGGTCGGCGCGGAGCTGCCGCTCAAGTACGGCGTCATCCCCTGGACGCAGGACGAGACGGCGCTCGCGGTGGAGAAAGTGCGCCACGTCGGCGATGCCGTGGCCTGCATCGCGGCCATCGACGAGCGGACGGCGGACGAGGCGCTGCGGCTGGTGAAGGTGGACTACGAAGTGCTGCCGGCGGTGCTCACGCCCGAGGACGCGCTCGAGCATCCGGAGATCAAGGTCAACGAGAGGGCGAAGGTCGGCAACGTCACCAAGCACGTCCATCTGCAGTTCGGCGAGGTCGACGAGGCGGTGGCCGGGGCCACGGCGGTGGTGCGCGAGACGTACCGGTACGCGGGGTCCACGCACGTGCCCATCGAGCCCCACTGCGCGGTCGCGCGCATCGACGCGGACGGCAACCTCACGGTCTGGAGCTCGACCCAGATCCCTCACTACGTGCACCGCGAGCTGTCGCGCGTGCTCGGGCTGTCGCAGAGCAAGGTGCGCGTGATCCAGCCCCTGCTCGGCGGCGCGTTCGGCGGCAAGAGCGATCCGTTCGCGCTCGAGTTCTGCGTGGCGAAGCTGGCGATGAAGACGGGCCGGCCGGTGAAGATCCTCTACACGCGCGAGGAGGTGTTCTACGCGCACCGCGGACGCCATCCGATGAAGATGGACGTGACGCTCGCGCTGGACGCGGACGGTCGCATCGCGGCCGTGGACAACAAGATCCTCATCGACGGCGGCGCCTACGCCTCGTTCGGGCTGGTGACCGCGTACTATGCCGGGCAGCTCCTCACCGGCCCGTACCGGTTCGGGACCTACCGCTTCGACAGCTACCGCATGTACACGAACAAGCCGCCCTGCGGGCCCAAGCGCGGCCACGGCTCGGTGCAGCCGCGCTTCGCCTTCGAGGTGGCGCTGGACGAGGCGGCGGAAAAGCTCGGCCTGGATCCGGTCGAGGCGCGGCGGCGCAACTTCATCGGCGAGTTCGTGGAGACGGTGAACGGGCAGAAGATCACCTCCAACGGGTTCCTCAAGTGCCTGGAGCTGGTGGAGAAGGCGTCCGGCTGGAAGGAGCGCCACGGCAAGCTCGGTCCGGGGCGGGGCCTGGGCGTCGCCGGCTCGATGTACATCAGCGGCACCGCCTATCCGGTCTACCCGAACGAGATGCCGCAGAGCGGGGTGCTGGTGAAGCTCGACCGCTCCGGGCGCGTCGCCATCTATAGCGGGGCATCCGACATCGGCCAGGGGGTGAACACGCTGCTCTGCCAGATCGCCGCCGAGGAGCTGCACTGCGATCCGTACGACGTCACGGTGGTGTCGGCGGACACGGATCTGACGCCGGTCGATCTGGGCGCGTACTCGAGCCGCGTGACGTACATGGTCGGCATCGCGGCGCGGGAGGCCTGCCAGAAGCTGGCGGAAAAGCTCCGCGCCGCCGGGGGCGCGACGTTCACCGAGGCCTGCCAGCGGGCGGAAGCGGCCGAAGGCGCACCGCTGGCCGCGACGGGCGGGTACCGCACCGAGAAGCTCGGCGGCGATTACCGCGGGGGCACCATCGGGGCATCGCCCGCGTACTCCTTCACCGCGCACGTGGCCGAAGTCTCCGTGGACGAGGAGACCGGCATCTGGAACGTGGAGCGGATCTGGGCGGCGCACGACTGCGGGAAAGCGCTGAACCCGACGCTGGTCGAAGGCCAGATCGAGGGCAGCGTCTACATGGGCGCGGCGGAAGCGCAGATGGAGGAGATGGTCTACGACGAGAAGGGCCTGCTCTTCGGCCCTTCCCTCCTCGACTATCGCATCCCGACTTCGCTCGATACTCCCGATCTGGACTCGTACATCGTCGAGAGCAACGATCCGGGCGGGCCGTATGGCGCCAAGGAAGCGGGAGAGGGCCCGCTGCACCCGGCGATTCCGGCGATCGCGAACGGGATCCACGACGCATGCGGCATCCGCATCCGCGAGCTGCCCTTCTACCCGCAGCGCGTGCTCAAGCTGCTGCGGGAGCGTGACGCCCGGCGAGAGGAGCGCGCGGCATCATGATGACGCTCCCCGATCTGACCGTCCTGCGCCCCGGCTCGGTCGCCGAAGCGGTGGAGGCGCTGCGCGCGAATCCGGGAGCGCGCGTGCTCGCGGGGGGAACCGACATCGTCCCGAATCTCAAGTACGGGATGTACGACACCCGGCATCTCGTCGCCTTGCGCGGGCTCTCCAGCGAGCTGCGGTACGTGCGCGAGCATCAATCGGGCGAGCTGCGCCTGGGAGCGATGTGCAGCATCGACGAGCTGGGCCGGAGCGAGCTGGTGAAGGCGCGCGTTCCGGCGCTCGCGGATGCCTGCCGGCAGATCGCGGGGCCCCAGCTCCGACGGATGGGGACGTTGGGCGGCAACCTCTGTCTCGATACGCGCTGCGTGTACGTCAACCAGAGCCACTTCTGGCGCAGCGCCCTCGGCTACTGCCTGAAGAAGGACGGGACCGTCTGCCACGTGGTCGCGGGGGGGAAACGGTGCGTGGCCGCCGCTTCCAACGACACCGCCCCGGTGCTCCTGGCGCTGGACGCGAGCGTGAAGACCATCTCTCCCCGCGGCGAACGCACCATCGCGCTGCACGAGTTCTACGTCGCGGACGGGCTGCACAACACCGTGCTCGCGCCGGACGAGCTCCTGACGGAGGTGCGCATCCCCGCCGCCGCCGCGAGGCGCCGGCAGGCATTCGCAAAGCTGCGGATGCGCGCCGCCATCGATTTTCCCGCCCTGAACCTGGCGGTCGCCCTGGAGCTCGACGGCCATTCGGTGAAGTCGGTTTCGCTCGCCGTCAGCGCTCTGGCGGCGCGGCCGGCGTTGATCAAGGGCCTGCAGGATCTGCATGGCCACGCCGCAGACGCCATCTTCGCCGAGGAGCTGGGCCGCCGCGCGCACAAGCAGTGCAAGCCGCTGACGAACATCGGCATCGATCCGGGGTGGCGCCGCGACGTGCTGCCGGTGCTGGTGCGCCGGACGGTACTGCGTGCGATCGGGTAGGCAATGCCATTCACTTGACGATGGACGTCGACGCTCACGTAACGCTCACGTCAACGCTCACGTTACGTAGACGGAGACGTTAGACGCAAACCTGAACGAGCTTCAGGCAGCGTGCCGCCGCGCGAGGTCTGCGAGCGCATCCTGCAGCTTGCGGACTTCGTCGCCGAGCGCGGCATGAGCGCGACGCGCTTCGCCCAGGTCGCCGGACTTCGCGAGGTCCTCGAGGTAAAGCGCCGCTCGTGCCGCGGGGTGGCCGCAGAGGCTTCCGGCCGACCCCTTCAAGGTGTGCGCTGCGCGTTCGAGCGCCGTCCGGTCGCCTGCGTCCAGTGCACTCGCCATCTCTGCCATGCGCGCGGGACTGTCCTGCAGGAACAGCGCCGTCAGCTCGCGGATGAGCGCGGAGTCGCCCCCGACCAGCGCCAGCAGGCTGGCCTCGTCGAGCACCATCTCGTTCGCCGCTGCTTCCACCGGCGGGGGGGAGGGAGACTGGCTGACCGCTGCCTCGATCG
>MNFJ01000032.1 GCA_001918155.1 Deltaproteobacteria bacterium 13_1_40CM_4_68_19 | reverse complement strand
CCCTTCAACAACGTCTGCGAGAACGCCGGCGACCAGGTGACGAATTGCATGGCCGCGAATGCGTGCGCGACCAGCGACAACACGATCTGGTACGGCGTCCGCGACGATCCGAACGCCACGGCCACGTCCATCAGCCCGGATCGCATCGCCGGGCTCGCGCCACACGGCGTCGGAACGACGATCTGGTCGTACGACCAAGGATATCACCCGATCGCCTGGAACGCGCCGGGACCACAGTACGGCTGCTGGTACTGACGGAATGCGGACCCGACGCAAGCTGCTGCTGGCTGGCGCGGCCGCGCTGATGGCGCTGCTCGCGCTCATGTTGCGCCGGGACCACGAGGAGTCGGTGAGTGGTCTGCAGACTTCGGCGGTGGTGCAACCGCAGCCGGCGGAACCCTCGGCCCGGACGCAGCCGCTCGCCACGCCGCCGGCGCGGCCCGCGTCGGCCGCCGTCGCTCCTCCCGTGTTCGACCTGGTCCGCATCGAGAAAGAGGAAGTATGCGAGGGAGAAGAGAACCTGATCACGGTCCGGGCGCACACCACGGACGGCAACGACGCCTTCCTCCACTACACGGTGGCAGGCGAGGCCGGGTCGCAGGTGCCGGTCCGCGCCTACCTGGGCCGCGACGGAAATCCGCCGCCGCAGTACGCGGTGGCGTTCAGCAAGGACAACGTGGCGACCCGGATCGACCTTCCTCGCTACCGGGTGAAGAACTGCCGTCCCACGCGCATCCTGGTCGTGACCATGCGGATGCTGCCGAACTCCGTAGGCGAGCGGGAATTCACCGCCACCGTGCAAACGCTCGACGGCGCCCCCTTCACTCCGGCCTGGTACGAATGGTCGTTCGGAGACGGCGAGTCTGGGGTGACCCCCGGGCCCATCGCCATCCACGACTACTCCACCCTGCCGCAAAAGACCGCCTTCAGCGACCTTCTCGTGAAGGTGAAAGCCTTGGACGGCAGCGGCCAGATGGTCGAAGGCAGGCTCCCGCTCCACCTCCGCAACGTCGCGTTCGCTACCCGGCTGCGCGGGATGGCGACGATCTTCGCCGCGCCGGTGCCACGCTTTCCGGAGGCCGGACCCGACGGGATCGTGCGCCAGAGATTCCGCCTCTGGCACGCCGAGGACGGGCCGGTGCAGATCGCCGGAGCGACGCTGTCGAGGTTCTTCCTTCCTGCGAGCGAGGGAAGCGCGCCCGCGGCGCCCACCACCGTCGCGCTGGATCATTCGCGGGTCCTGCGGCACGCCGAGATCCCGCCCGGCGCTTTCGTGGAGGAGTCGCTCGAATTCGACTTTGGAGCCGACGCCGCCGTCTACGCGGTGACGCTCGCGGTCCAGGGCGTCACCGCATCGGGGATGCAGGCCCGCGGCGAGCTCGCCTTGCTCAGGCCACCGCCCAGGCCGACGCGAGAGAACAGCGTTCCCATCCAGGATCCGGCGATGATCCAGAAGATCCGGCGCGCGATGGCCATCCTGAATCAGGAGACCGTCAGCCAGGAAGACATCTGGCGGCTCGAGCGCGAAGGAAAGCTGCAGTAAGCGCGCCCGGTGCAGCAGCAGCGATAGCTAGGTTTCCTCGAGCGCGTTCATCAGGGTGCGCCACTGCAGATAGGCTTCGCGCGACTGCCGCTCGTGCGATGGCCGGGGCGCAAGCGTTCGTGGGTCCGCGGCCTGGACCCATTCCTTCTGCGGCACCAGCTGCGGGAGCGGGACCGGGTCCCAGGCGACGAGGGGGTGCTCCATCTGCGGCGCGGACATCTCCTGCTCCGCGGGCGGCTGCTCGTCTTTCACCACGTCGCGCCGGATGAGCATCTGCTCCTTGCACTCGTCGAGCGCCCAGTCCACCTCGTCGGGGCGTTCCCACGCATCGGGCTCGCCCGGCCCGAGGCTCTCCTTCACGGTCTGGTCCCACCACATCAGGAACCACTCGGCGTGCATCGGTCCCAGGAACCGCACGCGTTCCCGCGCCATCCACGGCAGATCGAGATGGCGGCGCCGGAACTCGGGTGAGATCCAGCGATAGGCGGGATCGCCTGGCGCAGGGACGATGGTCTCGTTGGCGGGCGCGTGCGTGCGCGGGTCGAGCCGGAAGTTGCGCGGCTCGAGCCGGTGCAACGGCGCGCGCGCGAGCGGCGTGCGCGGGCGGATCCGCAGGGGCTCCGCCGGAGCTCGCGGCACCGTTGGCGGCTCGACCTCGGGCGCGACGCGGAACTCGGCATCGAGCCGGAGCTTGCGAGGTTGCACGACCTCCAGATGCGCCGGGGGCGGAGGCAGCGCCGACAGACGCAGCAGTCGCGACGGATTTCGACCGGCGAGCGGCGGCGTCCAGAATTCGCCCGGCGGCGGCTCGGCCGCCGGCGCCTCTCGAGGGAGGACGAGGCGGACTTCGCCGAGCCCGCGCGGAAGTTGCCGCGCGATCAGCCTGCGCACCCGGAGGCGGGAGAAGAACCTGCGCAGCGCCTCCAGCAGCGCGCGGAACACCTACGTCTCCGCGTCGGGGTCGCGTGATCCGACCGGCACCGGGCCGGAACGGCGACCCCCTTTCGCTACTGGTAGCGATCTCGCCGCGAGCGCTTCCGCCACCGGCAGGAGCCCTTCGAACAGCGCGCCGAACTTCACGCCGCCGTCGCGGGTGATGTAGATCGCCGCTCGTTGCGGCAGCCGCGGGGCGTCCGGCAGGGCGCTGTTGGGATCGTCGGACACGCGAACCTCATCGTACCGGATTCCGACCCTCTTGACGACGACCGCTCGCTTGCTCGAAACTACGGCCGTCCCTCGTCTGTCCGTCTGGCGAGGGCGCGGGGAGTTTCCGCCTTGCCCGACGACAAGCGCTTCGTCCCGGACTTCCAGCTCGTCGTGGACGGGCAGGCGGCGGATCCGGAGCTGAAGGGGTCGATCGTCGGCATCCGCGTCACCGACGACATGGACAAGGCCAGCCGGTTCTGGCTCCACCTCTCGGACGTCGGCCGCAAGTGGACCCGGCAGCAGAAGTTCAAGCCCGGCACCGCCATCGAGATCAAGCTCGGTTACCAGGGCCAGCTCAAGAGCGTCTGCAAGGGAGAGGTGTCGAACATCGAGATCGTGCTCACGGCCGACGGCCCGAGCCGCCTGGTGGTCGCGGGCGTGGACAAGGGGCACGGCTTCGACAAGGGTACCGTCACGAAGACGTACAAGAACGTGAAGGACAGCGATCTCGCCACCCAGATCGCGCGGCGCCACAACCTGTCCGCGGAGGTCGAGGACAGCAAGGTCGTCCACGACTACGTCATCCAGAACAACCTCTCCGACTATGACTTCCTCATGCAGCGGGCGGCGCTGGCGGGGTTCCGCGTCTACGTCGACGACCGGAAGCTGCTGTTCAAGAAGCCCAAGCTCGGCGATCCGCCGGCGGCGAAGCTGGTGTGGCGGGAGAACATCGGCCGCCTGATCCAGGAGGTGAACACCTTCGACCAGGTCTCGAAGATCACGACGTCCGGCTGGGACCCGAAGAACGCCCGCGAGATGACCGGCCCCGGAAAGACGGGCGACGAATACGGCAAGCAGGGCGGGACCGTCACCGGCGCGCAGCTCGTCAAGCAGATGTTCGGCGACATCGAGCAGGTGGTGACGCTGGCCACCGGCGAGAAGAGCTTGCTCGAGGCGGTGGCGAAGAGCGAGTACAACCAGCGCGCCGGAGCGTTCGTGCACGCGGAGGCGCGCGTCACCGGCGATCCCGCCATTCGCGCGGGCTCCGTCGTCGAGGTGGAGAAGGCGGGCAAGCGCGTCGACGGGCAGTACTACGTCGTTTCCACCGACCACCTGTTCTTCGTCGACACCGGCTACGCGACCGAGTTCCGCGCCAAGCGGTACACGATCAAGAAGGGGTCTGCGCCGGTCAAGAACCTCGCCAAGTTCGCCCAGGCCGTGCAGCAAGCCGCAGAGAAGGCGCAGCAGATCGCGCAGAACATCCAGAACGCGGCGGCCTGGGCGCTGAAGGCCGCGCGCGAGGCGGCCAAGCGCGCCTCGCAGGCGCTCGAAGCCGCCAAGCAGGTCTGGCAAGACGTGAAAGACGCTCTCGAGCAGGTGAAGCAGGGCGCCGGCGACGTCGCCCAGGCGGCCCTCAAGAGCGTCGAGAGCAAGCTCGCGGGGCTCAAGGACTACGTCGCCCAGGCCGACGCCAAGGTCGCCGAGGCGGCGCAGGAGGCGGTCAACGCGACTCAGGAGGTCGCGCGCGAGGCGCTGACCAAGGCGCACGAGGCCGCCGCGCAGGTCGCGGAGATCGCCGGCCAGGCGATCCGGCACGCGGCCGACGCCTACGACGCGGTGAAGGCCGCGGCCCTGGACGCCGTGCATACGGTGGGCGACCAGCTCTCGCAAGCGGTGCAGGGACTCAAGTCGAGCGCGCGGGTCGCGGCGGAAACCGCCCTCGAGGCGGGCAAGGCAGGAATGACGCTGGCGCAGGCGGCCATCGCCAAGGGCAAGAGCGCGATCGAGATGTGCGCCGCCTCCGCGGCGGCCGCCGCGAAATCGTTGATCGACGGCCTGGGGAGCGATCTGGGGCAAGTGATCGACGCGGTGAAGTCCTCCGGTGACGCGGCGGGCAAGAGCATCGGGAGCGCCATCGCCGCCGGCGCCCAGAACGTCCTCGATGCCGCCAAGGATGCAATCCACCAGGCGCAGGACGCGATCGCGAAGGCGAAGGAAGCGGTGCAGAACGCCGCCGACACGATCAAGAAGAACGTCGCCGACAAGCTGAAGGACCTGGTCGATCAGGCGAAGGGCATGGTCGACGAGGTGAAGAAGACCGTCGACGAGTACAAGGAGAAGTTCGAGGAATACAGGAAGCAGATCGAGGACGCCATCGATCAGTACGGCGGCAAGTGGATCAAGGCGGGCGTCTACATCGGCGAGCACGGCGAGAACGCGTTCAAGGCCGGCAAGTCCTGCTTCGAGCACATCAAGAGCGGCCTCGCGCTGCTCAAGGAGAAGAAGTGGGAGGACGCCGGCAAGGAAGTCGATCCGGCGCAGCAGGACTTCGAGACCGCGAAGAGCGAGGTCCAGCTCTGCATCGACAAGCTCGAGGAGGTGGAGAAGGACCTCCCGGACAGCGTCAAGCAGTCGCTGCGGACCGTGATCGACAACGTCCGGAAGATGCTCCCGGAGGGGGAGTCATCGCTGACGAAGTTCATCGAGGCGGTGAAGGCGAAGGTCGGCACGCTCGCCGCGAAGGCGAAGGAAGCCTACGAGAAGGCGAAGAAGATCTACGACCAGGTCAAGGCCGGGTACGACGAGTACAAGCAGCAGTTCGAGCAGCTCAAGGAGTTCTACGAAGCCGCGAAGGAGGCCGTCCAGAGCGGTGAGAAGGCCTGGGCCGGGGGGAAGGACGGGATCGCGAAGTGCAAGGAAGCGCTGGACCTGGCTTCGAAGCGCGACGGGGAGGCGGCGAAGAAGGGCGGCGAGGAAGCGAAGGCGGAGCTCGAGCAGGCGAAGCAGGACGAAGAAGACTGTGCCGAGAAGGCCAAGGCCGCCTACGACATGCTCCCCGAGCAGGTGAAGCACGCCCTCGAGCAGCTCGTCGAGAAGCTCCAGGGCCTGATGGGGAACGCCGAGTCCACCCTGGGCAAGACGCTCGCCGCGCTGGAGCGGAAGCCCGGCGAGCCGGCGGAGGGCGGCGCCTTCGAAGAAGCGCAGGCTGCGCAGAAGGAGTCCGAGCAGCTCTTCGCGAAGGGCTGGGACGAGGGGAAGAAGCACCTGGAGAACGTCGCGGCGGAGATGAAGAAGACGATCTCCGAGGCCATCGATCGCCTGCTGAAGAAGATCGAGGAAGAGGTGATGAAGGTCGCCGAGCAAGTCCTGGAGAAGGCGCTGCAGACCGCGGCGGCCTCGTGGGACCTGAAGGAGACCGACAGCGCCACGGAGGCCGGGGCGACCAGGCAGCTCGAGGCCGCGATGCAGCGCGCCCTCGACGACGCCAAGGAGGAACTGAAGCGGCTCGGCGAGGACTTCAAGGCGGCCGCCGAGAGAGCAGGTGCGGACATGCTCACGCACCTCGCGACCGGCACGGATGCGGTGACCGGCAGCGCGGATCAAAGCGTCGCCGCGTCCGAGGAAGTGCAGAACAACCCGGTGCGAAAGGCCGACGAGCACAGCAAGGCCGCCGAGGCGCAGCACGACGAGCTCGCCCGCGGGCACGACGAGAACAAGGACAAGCACGAGGAGCAGACGAAGAAGTTTCTCTCCAGCCTCAAGGACCAGTACGGGAAGGTCCACGAGATGGGCCAGAAGATGCAGGGCCCGCTCGCCGAGGCCGTTCAGAAGAGCGGCGTATCGATCGACAAGAGCGCCGGCATCCAGATGTCGCAGGCGCGCGGGGCGCTCGACCAGATCGCGAGCGCTTACGCGCAGGCGAAGTCGGGGTACGACGAGGCGGAGCAGCATCGCGGGAGCCTTCAGAATCTGGTCTCGCGCATGCCGGAGTTGCGGGAGAAGGTCGACCAGGCTTTCACGCAGCTGAAGAGCGCCTGCGACGAGGGCAGCAAGGCCTCCGACGAGGCGAAGAAGACGGTGAAGGAGCACGAGAAGGAGATCGCGGCCGAGGCGGAGAAGGCGACCGAGGAGGCCGCCAAGGCGGTGAAGCGGGCGGAAGCGGCGCTCGCGGAAGCGAAGAAGAGGATCGAGCAGAACAAGGCGCTCTTCCGTGGGATGCCGATGCGCAAGGGAGCGGCGGAAGCGATCGACGCTGCCTCCGCTGCGGCGCGAAGCGCCACCGGGGCGGCGGAGTCTGCGAAGAACAGTGGCGCGGAGGCGAAGGAGAGCGCGACGGGGGCGTGCAAGGTCCCCGACGACGAGCGCGTGAAGGAGGCAGTGCTCGCCGCCATCGGTGAGTTGGAAAAGGCGGTGAAGAAGGCGGAAGAGACCGCGGAGAAGGCGCAGAAAGCCGTGGACAGCGCGGCCCAGGGCGATGCGGCGGAGGCGAAGAAGAACGCCGGCGCCGCGCAGTCTTCGCAGCAGGCGACGGCGAGCGCGGCGGGAAGCGCCAGCGCATCCGCGAAGCAGAGTCAGCAGACGGCGGCGCAGGCGGCGGGGCGGAAGGAGCCGCCCAAGGAAGAGAAGGGTGGGGAGGAGAAAGGTCCGGCGGGTGCAACTGGAGCGGGCCAGCCGCGGAAACCTGCTGGCGCAGCGGAGACGGCCGCCGCGGGCGCTCCGCAAGCAGCCCCATCCGCGGGACAGGCGCCGGCTCCGGGCGCAGCGCAGGCTGCTGTGGCCACGGGGCAACCGCCGGCTCCGGGCGCAGCGCGAGCCGCTGCGGCCGCGGGGCAACCGCCGGCGCAAGGCACAGCGCCAGCTGCTGCGGCCGCGGGGCAGGCGCAGGCTCCCGCGGGCGCGGCGCAGACACCCGCAGCGGCGGCAGGGCCGGCAGCGGGCACGAAACCGCCGGGAACAGCGCCGTCCGTACCTGGGGTACCGGAAGTCTCCGGCGCCGGCATCGTTTCTCAGGCGCAAGGAGCCCCGGGCCAGGCCGCGGCAGTTGCGCCGCCCGCAACGCCGGAAGTTCCCGGCGCTGGAATCGCCGCTCAGGCGCAAGGAGCCGCAGGCCAGGCGCAAGGAGTGGCCGGTGGACCTCCGCCCGTCCCGAGCGCGCCGGGATTCGTCGAGACTGCGCAAAGCGCCGCCGCAGGGCCGGGAGAAGTCGCGAAGAAGGCCGGCGCCGCCGGAGCGCCAGACGCGGCGTCGGACATCGCTACCGGCATCGGCGCGGCTGCAGGGGCCGCGGGCATCGCGGCAGCCGCCGCGGCGGCGACGCAGACGGCGGAAGCGCGACCCGAGGCAACTGTCGTGAGCGCCGCGACGGACGCTGTCGGGAAGGCCACCCCGGGCGCCGCCCATGACGTGGCCGACACGGCGCACGATGTGTCCGCGCGCGTCGCGAAGGGGAAGGAGGTGGGGGACGCGGCGAAGGACACCGCGCAGCAGAAGGTGGAAGTCGCGGCGCTCGGCACGAAGCCCGCCGCCGGGTTGGAGCAGGCGAGGGGCCTCGAGGAGAAGCTTGCACGCAAGCTCGAGGGCGTCGAGAGCGCGAAAGACACCGCGGAGAAAGCTGACCAGGGCGACGATAGCGCGGACATCGAGGAGTAAGGCTTCGCGGGGGCCGCGTTGATAATTGAATTCAGGAACGAATTGCAAAAAGAGACGCGCTGCGGCGTGAGAATCCTCCCTGCGCGGCTTGACTCGTCCTGGAATTCTCCCAAAATGGGCGATGCCCCCTTACCTCTGCGCTCACTTCGGGAGAACAACTCCTAAGGTAGTGGAACGTCTTGATGCCCAGACACCAGGTCATCCGCGACGTCAGCCAGACCCTCCTCGGCGTGCTCCGCGCCGAGATGTCTTCGCAGAAGAGCAAGGCGAAGGCTCACCTGGCCGCGCCGACCGCGGAGTTCTTGCGCAAGAACGCGCCCTGCCTGGTCCTGTACCTCTACGACATCCGCCCCTCCATCGACGTGCGCACCAACGAAAACTGGCACCTCGAGGAGGAAGTCACCGACGAGAAGGGCGAAACCCACGTTGTCCGCTACGCCCGTCCGCTGGAGATGGGGCTGCACTACCTGCTCACCGCCGCCGCCGACGATCTCGCGGACGAGCACGAGATCCTCGCGCTGGGCATGAAGGCCTTCCTCGATCACCCGAAGCTCCACGGCGAGGAGCTCTCCGGCGATTCGTTCTTCAAGCACGACGCGCTGTCGGTCCAGCACGACACCGCGTTCACGCTGGAAACCGCCGCGGCCGTGTTCAGCGGGCTGGGCCAGGCCGCGCGGGTCGCCATTGGTTATCGCACCGACGCGCGCCTCTTCTCCGGCCGCGAGCTCGGGCGCAGCAAGCGCGTGCGCGAGCGGCACATCGACGTGTTCGATCAGCTGAGGCCACCCCCGGGCAGCGTGAGCGCCAGGGAGCTGGGGGTGGAGGCGAAGCCACCGAAGATCGTGTCTCCGCCGCGGAAGTGACTCCCTGGACTGAGGGGAAGTTCGTTCGACCTGTGGTCATCACGAAGAGGAAACAAAGCACTCTCCCACGCGAGGCCGCCTCCCTTGTGCGGCCTCCAACCACCGAACGGTAAGGAGCAGTCAATGGCAACGTCGTACTTGTCCCCCGGCGTCTATATCGAGGAGGTCGACCGCGGATCGAAGCCCATCGAAGCAGTCGGGACTTCGACCTGCGCGTTCATCGGCGAGTCGTCCGTCGGCCCCACCAACGAGGCCGTGCTGATCACCAACTGGGCGCAGTACACCCGGACTTTCGGCGACTTCACGCACTCGACCAACCTCGCGCACGCCCTGTACGGGTTCTTCAACAACGGCGGAAGCAAGGCATTCGTCTGCAACGTCGCCCCCAAGTCGGTGACGGCAGAGCAGGCCGCCAAGGAGGCCGAGAAGAAGGAAGCGGAGGCGAAGAAGGCTGCCGAGTCGGGCAAGCCGGCTGCGGCTCCCGCTCCGGCCGCCGCCGCGGCGCCTTCCGGCGCCCCGAACCCGGCGCTGTACGTCGGCAAGGACGAGGGTCCCGGCCGCCGCACGGGCCTCAACGTCTTCAACGACATCCCGGAGATCTCGCTGGTCTGCGCGCCCGGCCAGAGCGACGCGGCGATCCAGGACG
>MNFJ01000020.1 GCA_001918155.1 Deltaproteobacteria bacterium 13_1_40CM_4_68_19 | reverse complement strand
AGATTCCGGACAAGAAGCAGCGAGCGGTGCTGGCGCGGCACTTCCGCCGGGTGGCGCGCGAGCAGGAGGGCAAGGGCGTCAAGCCGGATCTGTGGACCGGCCAGGATCCGCCGGCAAGCTCAGTGCCGCCGCTGGTAGCTCTCGAGGCGGCGTTGCCGCAAGGGGCCCAGCTGCAGCGCGAGCTGCTCAAGGCCATGCGGCGAGCGGCGTTCCTGCAGGGAATCAACGTGGCGCGCCGGGACGTGCAGCTCGAGCTGGCCTCCCAGGTGGGGCTGGACGTCGGACGGTTCATCGAACAGCTCGACGATCCACGCTTGGAGCAGGACGTGTACGAGGCGGGCGAGGAAGCGGAGGGCCTCGGAGTCAAGGGGGTGCCCGCGCTGGTGATCGGCGGAGAGTGGCTGATGCAGGGCTGCCGCGAGCTCTCGGAGTACCGCGAAGTCATCGACAAGTACCTGCGCGAGCGGGTCGCCGCGGCCCAGGTGCGGACGATGCACTAGGCGCTGCCGAACACAAGGTGAGGCTTTGCGCCTACGCTGTTGAGCTGGCTGTTTCCGCGAATGCGGAAAGCCTTTGAAAGCGCCCGCAGACGTGCGGCGGCGACTTCGACTATGCTCGGCGCGCCATGGCACCCGCCCTTGCAACGCTGATCATCGTCGCCGGGCTCTCCCTCTTCGCCTGGATCATCTCCTATCGCGTGCGCCCCCTGCTCTTCGCGCGCGAGGACGTGCGCTGGGACGATCCCGCCACCCGCACCGAGAAGCTGCTGCTCTACGGCTTCGGGCAGAAGCGGATGCCGACCAAGCCCGAGCGGCCTGCCGGAGCGGCGCACATCTGGATCTTCGTGGCCTTCATCGTCGCCCAACTGGGCACGCTGACCTCGTTCGGCCTCGCCTACGCCCCCGGCTTCCACCTGCCTTTCCTCGCCCACGAATCGCGCCTGGGGCAGATCTATCTCTACGTCAAGGACGTCATCGATCTGCTCGGCACCGCCGGTTGCGCCGTGTTCCTCTACTACCGCCTCGTGCAGAAGAAGGAGCGGATGACGCTCTCCTGGGAGGGCGTGTTCATCCTCTGCATGATCCTCGGCGTCCTCTGGAGCGACGTGCTCATCGACGCCGCCGTGCTCGCACGCAGCGCGGGCGAGGTTCCCTGGTACCTGCCGGTCTCGGGCAGAGTCGCGCAGTGGTTCCTGTACGGAATCCCGCCGCAGACCGCGACCAACGTGATGACCGCGGGCATCCTGCTCCACATCGCGATCGTCATGGCCTTCCTCAACTTTCTCCCGCTCGGAAAGCACTTCCACATCATCACCGGGCTTCCCACCGTCTTCTTCCAGCGGCTTACCCCGCAGGGTCAGCTCTCGAAGCTCGATCTGGAAAACAGCGAGAAGTTCGGGGTCGCGAAACTGACGGATCTCTCCTGGAAGGAGATCCTCGACACCTACTCCTGCACCGAATGCGGCCGCTGCCAGACGTACTGCCCGACCTACGACACGGGAAAGCCGCTCACGCACAAGGAAATGAACCGCGCCATCCGCCACCACGCGCAGCAGATGGCGGAGACGATGCCGCTGCCGCTCGCGCAACTCGCGCGAAAGCTGAACCGGATTCCCCCGGTGACCGGCGGTGGACAAGCGGACGGTCATGGCAATGGCCACACGGACGGCCACGCGCATGAGTCGGAAGCACCGTTCGAAGGGGTCCCCCCACATGTGGCGCTGCAGCTGCCCGCCGAGCTGATCGAGAAGATGCCCCCGCTCGTCGGCGACAGCGGCGTGATCCCGGACGAAACGGTCTGGGCCTGCACGACGTGCGGCTGGTGCGAGCAGGCGTGCCCGGTGTTCATCGAGCATCTGCCTCGAATCGTCGACATGCGGCGCAACCTCGTGCTGATGGAGAGCCGCTTCCCCGACGAGGCGGCGCGCGTCTTCAAAGGGATGGAGACGCAGGGCAACCCCTGGGGCATGGGCAGCAACCGGCGGGCCGAGTGGTGCGCGGATCTCGATCTTCCCGTGGCCGCCTCGATGTCGAAGGAGGCCTTGAAGGAAGTCGAGTACCTCTTCTTCGTCGGGTGCGCCGGGAGCTTCGACGACCGGCAGAAGAAGGTCTCGCGGGCGCTGGTGAAGATCCTCAGGGCGGCGGGCGTCAGCTTCTGCATCCTCGGCGAGGAGGAGACCTGCAACGGCGACTCCGCCCGCCGGCTCGGAAACGAGTACCTGTTCCAGGCCCTCGCGCAGCAGAACGTGGAGACGCTGAACCGGTACCCGGTGAAGAAGATCATCACCCAGTGCCCGCATTGCTTCAACACGCTGGGGAACGAGTACCCGCAGTTCGGCGGGAACTTCCAGGTCCTGCACCATTCGGAGGTGATCGCGCAGCTCGTCGCCGATGGCAGGCTCCGCCCCGGCGAGGCGATGCTCGACTTGCCGGTCACCTACCACGACAGCTGCTACCTCGCGCGGCACAATGGAATCAGCGAGGCTCCGCGGCAGGCCCTGGTGTCGATCGGCATCCGGGTGCGGGAGATGGAGCGCAGCCGGACGGAGACGTTCTGTTGTGGCGCGGGCGGCGGCCGGATGTGGCTGGAGGAAACGCTCGGCCAGCGCATCAACCAGAACCGCGTCGACGAGGCGGCCCGCACGCTCGGCGGCAAGGGCACCGTCGCCACCAGCTGCCCGTTCTGCCTGACCATGATCAAGGACGGCATCGGAGAGACGGGTCGCGCCGAGCAGATGGAGGCGAAGGACATCGCCGAGTTGGTGGCGCAGTCCATTCCGTGAGCGGTGTCGTCACAGTCCGGCGCTTCGTGCACGGCGACCTGGCCGCCGCCGCGCGTTTCTGCGATGCGGCGCGCGCGCTCGATGCCTGCATCGAGCCGTTCGGGCAGAGGCTGGCCGCGATCGCCACCGGTTCGCGCGCGGCGCTCGAGTTCTGGCGCGTCGCCGGAGGCGAGGACGGCGCGTTGTATGGCGTCGCACTCGCCGCATTTCGTGAATCGGCGGGGGGCGCTCTCTACGACTTCTACGCAGCCGTCCACCCTTCACTGCGCAGGCAGGGCCTGGGCCGCGCATTGAGCGAGCCCGCCCTGGGCAGCGGCGTGAGCCTTCGCGCGCGGGTGCGCGATGACGCGCGTCCCGGCCGCGCGTTCGCCAGCGCCCTCGGCTTCGTCGAGACCGGCGCGCAGCTCTCGTTGCAGTGGAGCGGTGGGCAGGTCGAGGCGCGTCCGATGTCCGGACTCCGCATCCGTCGCGCCGCGCGACGCGACGAGCAAGTGCTGCAGAAGCTGTCGGAGGACGCCTGGGCGGGCGCGCCGGACATCATCGCCTCGCGGCCCGACGAGATCGAGCAGCTCTTCACCGAGGAGGATCGTCTCGTCCTTCTGGCGGAATCGGCGAACAGGGCGTTGGGCTATCTGTCCGCCGTGCCGCTCGGGCGGACGCTCGGCATCGAAGAGGTCGCGGTGCTGCCGGAGTTCCGGCGCAGAGGCATCGCTCGCACGCTGCTCGCGCACGCGCTCGCACAAGCGAAGGCGGCGGTGCTTTCGGTCAGCGAATCGAACATACCGGGCCGCGCGCTGTACCGCGCGCTCGGATTCCGCCAGACGGCCCGCCGCCTCGTGCTCGAGTTGCGCCGCCGGTGAGAGGGGCTCGCTTTCAGCTCGCGCGCGAAGCCGACGGCGGCGAGCTCTTCGACCGCGCGACGCGCACCATCCGCACCCGGCGATCGTCGCGCTGCACCACCGTCAACTCCAAGCCGCCGATGTAGAAGCGGTCTCCCGCCTGCGGGATCGCGCCGGCCGTCGAGTTCAGCAGGCCTCCGAGGGTCTCGAAACCGCCGTCGCTCGGGAGCTTGGCGCCGAGCGCGTGGTTCACCTCCTCCACCCGCGTCTCCGCCCGCACCAGCGCCGTCCCGTCGGGCCCGAACTGCGGGGCCGGTCCTTCCTTGTCGTGCTCGTCCCGGATCTCGCCGACGATCTCCTCGAGGATGTCCTCGAGCGTGACGATCCCGGAGAACCCTCCGTATTCGTCGACGACCAGCGCGATCAGCGAGCGCTTCTGCTGCATCTCGCGGAGCAGCTCGCCCACCGGCTTGGTCCAAGGCACGAACAGCGCGGGCCGGACGACGTCCTGCAGCACGATCAGCTCGGGATGCGCGAGCAGCGGGATCACGTCCTTGGCGTGCAGCACGCCCTTGATGTGATCCAGATCGCCGTCGTAGACGGGCATTCGCGTGTGCCCCTCCTCGGCGAGAAGATCGATGGCCTGCTGCGGCGTCGCGTCGATCGGCACTCCGACGACGCGCGTGCGCGGCACCATGATCTCCTTCGCTGTCCGCTCGGCGAACGAGAAGAGCCCGTGGACCAGCTCCGGTGACGGCGCCCCCGGACCGCCTCCGCGCGCTTCCTCGCTGAGGATCTTCTCGATCTCCTGCAGCGGAGGAGGGGGCGGGGTGTAGCGCGCGGTCGCGCCCCGCCGCAGGAGCAATGCGTCGAACAGCTTGAGCAATAGCCGCACCGGGATGCGGAGGACGACGCAGACGAAGTACGCCGGGCCGGCGAGCGCGAGGCTCCAGGCCAGCGGCCGGGCGGAGGCGAGCGAGCGGGGCGCGAGGTCGATCATCAGGGCGATCGCGCCAGCCAGCAGGCCGGCCAGCAGCTGGAGCGTGCTGCGCGAATTCGAATGCACGCCGGCGCGGAAAAGGATGTCGCCGACCACGATCGCGCACGCGACCGCGGCGAACGCGAGCAGCGCGGACGAGGCGCCACGGAGCGCAGCGGCGGTCGATTCCGGCTCTCGCTTCAGCTCCAGCAGCCAGCGGGCGCGGAGCGGATAGTGGTGCTCCTCGGCTCGCAGATCGTCTTCGCCGACGGCGAGCAACCCCGTGTCGGCCGCCTGCAGCAGAGCACGGCCTGCGAGAGCGGCTCCTGCCGCCAGCAACTCGAGCATTGCGCCGGATCGTAGTCCGCGGTGTTGGCCTCGCCAATCGCTCTTTTTGCCCGGCGTCGTGAGATCTGAATTGTGACTTTCGTCCGATTCGCGTAGGAAGCAACATGCGCGCGTTTTGTCTGCTGCTTCTGGCCACCTGCGGCGGCGCCGCCTGGCATTGGCGGGGGACGCGTCACCCGGAGTAGCGCCGCTTGAATCCGCGCCCGCGCGGCATTAGGGTGCGCGCCTTCGGAGGACTCGCATGAAGGCGCGCGTCGTGGTCACGCTGAAGAAGTCCGTGCTCGATCCGCAGGGGCTCGCCGTCGGGCGTGCGCTCGGCTCGCTCGGCTTCAACGAGGTGAAGGACGTCCGCCTGGGAAAGGTCATCGAGCTGGATCTCGACGCGAAGGACCCCGCCGAAGCGAAGAAGCGCGTGCTGGACATGTGCGAGAAGCTCCTCGCGAACACGGTCATCGAGGAGTACCGCGTGGAGGAGATCCGCTGATGCTCTTCGCGGTGGTCGTCTTCCCGGGCAGCAACTGCGACCACGACGTGTACCACGTGGCAAAGCACGTTCTCGGCTGCGCCGCGCGCTACGTCTGGCACAAGGATCGCGACCTGCGCGGGGCGGACGTCGTGGTGCTGCCCGGAGGGTTCTCGTACGGCGACTACCTGCGCACCGGGGCGATCGCGCGCTTCTCGCCAATCATGGAGGAGATCCGGAAGTTCGCCCACCGCGGCGGGCACGTGGTCGGCATCTGCAACGGCTTCCAGATCCTGCTGGAGGCCGGCCTGCTGCCAGGCGCCATGCGCCGCAACGACTCGCTGAAGTACGTCTGCCGGGACGTCCACCTCAAAGTGGAGAACGCGATGACCCCGTGGACGCGAAGGTACGCGAAGGGCGACGTCATCCGCATTCCCATCGGACACGGCGACGGGAACTACTTCATCGACGACGAAGGACTGCGCAGGCTCGAGGGCGAGCAGCAGATCGCGTTCCGGTACGTCGATCAAGCGGGTATCCGCGGCATCTCGGGCAGCAACCCGAACGGGTCGCTGGCGGACATCGCCGGGATCACCAACGCGCGCGGGAACGTCCTCGGGATGATGCCGCACCCGGAGCGCCTGGCGGAGGGAGTCCTCGGCGGCGAGGACGGACGCCGGCTGTTCGAGAGCATCGTCGACGCCACCGGCTAAAAGGCTGTTTCCGCTTCCGCGGAAACAGCCAGCAAATGCGTAGCCCCTAAGCCGCCTTCGGCGGCCGGGGCTAGCTGCGGCGGTTGCGTTTTGCGTGCACCCGAGGCGCGCTCCATTCCTTGCGCGCGTGGAGCCCTTCGGAGGTGGAGGGGAGCGCGTTGATCGCGCGGCGCAGGCGGCCGTGCGCCATCACCACGTCCGTGTCGGTCTGCAGCAGGGGAGCATACTTGTCCCAGAATGGAGATCCGCCCGCCTGCGTGAGCCGATCGATCTCCTGGCGCACGGCGGCGACGGTTCCGGAAGGCAGGATCTCCTGGGCGAGCAACGAATCCAGGTCGACGATCAGCTCGCTCATCGGGTGCAGCCAGGCGAAGTGGGGATGCTCGGTCAAGAGCCGGAGCATCTCGCCCGGACCTCCCGCCGGCCCGTTCTTCTGCTCGTATGACGCCCTCGTCGCCTGCACCAGCGTGCGGTGGACCTCGCGCAGCGCGGCGGCTGCCTCGAGCAGCGCGGGCTTGTGCGTGCCTTCCGTGGTCATGACACTAGTTTATGCCGGGACAGGCACGATTGCGGGAGAGATTGGATCGGGCGTCGAGTTGATGACCGAAAGACCCTTCCAGCGCCGCAGTTCCGCCGAGCCGCCCGTAACCACCACGTGCGGAAAGCCGTCGTTCGATCGCCCGGTCCACGAGCCCAGGTTGAAATAGCGAGTGCTGTTCCCCACCGGCTCCTCCACCATCCGGTGGCTGTGGCCCATCACGATGTACTTGACGTCGAAGATCTGAGCGACGCGCCGGGCCGCCGCCTGGAGCATGGGGTGGGCGTCGGTCCGCCGCTGCTTGCCCAAGGCGGCGTTGAGCGCGGCGAAGATGATTCCGATACAAGTCAGGGCGCCGATCTTGGCCCATGGCCCGTCGATCGCGTGCGCCAGGCACCAGGCGACGACGAGGCAGACCACCGCCAGCAGCATCCGGTCGAGATAGAAGAGCTGCATCGAATCGAAAAGGCTTTGCTCGGCCGGCCTGGAAGCGATCTCCGCGAGCTGCTGCGCCTGCCGGTCGGTTCCTTGGAACCGCTCCAGGAGCTGCCGGACGTGGGCGTCCCGGTCCATCGCCGGCGCCAGCGCCTTGTCCGCCGCGCGCGCGAAGGCCCGGGAGATCCGCAGCGACTGCCGCACCATCGGATAGATGACCCGGAACACCATCACGAAGTAATCGGCGGCGACGCGCAGCGGGTTGCCGGCTTTCAGGACCCAGTCGAGATACTCCTTCAATCCCCAGGCGTCGACGTCGTCGGCCAGTTCCACCTGCTCGGCGTACCGGTTCACGAAGTAGCGCAGCACCTTGGAGCTGAGCGGTAGCGCGATCTCGGTGTCGTCGTTGTGGGCGGAAAAGAAGTCCGCCTGCACCGAGTAGTGATCGTGCGCGTGGCCGTGCTCGGCGTAGAAGAACCCCGGCTCCAGGTAGAACCAGTCGTGGAATTCGACCAGCCGATCGATCTTCCGCCGCGGGCAGCCGCTGCGTTCGGCGAGAATGCGGCGGAGCTCCTCCTGGACCGCGGGCCAGCGCCATTCGGAATCGTGGTTCCCACGGATGATGTGTACGGCGTTGCCCCTATGGACAAAATGGGCGAGTGCGTCAAAGACGCCTGGATGACGTTCTGCGGTGCGCCGCAGCTTCCACACGCACTTCGGTTCGGTGGGAGCGAGCCCGAGCGCGCGCTCCTCGCGAGAAATCTCGAACGGAGCCGGGTCCTTCGGCACCAGGGTGATGGCGACGAAGTCCACGATGTCGCCGTTCAGGATCAGACGCCAGGGCTTGCCGCCCTCGCGGTGCGCCGCCTGATGCTGGAGGAACGACGCGAGCGGCCCATCGGTCGGCCGCGGCTTGTCGAGCTTGTTGCCGGGCCGGAGATCGCAGCCGAGGTGCAGGTCAGAGATGGCAAGCAGGTTGTGCGGCCGCTCCGAGAGCGATCGCACTCGCTGCCACATCCTCCCCAGACGCATCTGGATTCGCCCCTCCCCTGGAGAGGGCACTTGAGCAAGCCCCATGCCGCGGGGCCTGCTTCAGATCGTTGATAGGAGGAGTCAGATCTCTTTTTCGTAGACGCGATAAGTCTTGTACCGGCGGGCCCCCATGCGCTCGATGCCGCGGTTGATCATGACGTTGTCCTCCAGCGTCCAGGAGAGCTCGCCGCCGACGTATCCGCGGGCGGCGCCGCGGCGCGCGACCTCCACGTAGAGCACGGCCGCGAGCGTGCCGTAACGGTGTGACGCCCGATACTCCTCCTTCACCCCGAGGAGCAGCAGGCGGGCGTGTTTCGGCCGCCTGAACTTCAGCCGCCAGAGGAGCCTGGCCAGGTTGAGCGGGTTCTTCATCAGCTCTCCGTCGAAGTCCTTCACCATCTCGTTCACGTCGGGGATGGCGAAGCACATGGCGGCCGGGTCGCCGTCCACTTCGGCGATGAGGGCGATCTCGGTATCCACGAACATCTTGTACTCGGTGGCGATGATCTCCAGCTCGTCGGAGGTGAAGGGAGTGAAGTTCCAGTTCTGCGACCAGGCCGAGTTGTAGATGTCGCGCACGATGCCCACCTCGCGTCGGAAGCGAGACAGATCCATCGGGCGGACGCGGACGTTCGGCAGCTGCAGGGTGCGCTCCGCGATCTTCCTGGTGCGCTCGTCGATGTGCCCGGAGGTGTACCACCAGGCGTAGAAGTCCTTGGCCTTCGCCAGCCCGGCCGATTCGATCAGCGGACCGACATAGGGCCGGTTGTGCGGCATGCCGATGCGCGGCGGCGTGTCGAATCCCTCGATCAGCACGCCCACTTCGCCTTTGGAATCGAGCGTGAACGGCCCGCGGATGCGGGTGCGCCCCTTCGATCGCGCCCAGCCGCCGGCTGCGTCGAACAGCGCGCGGGCGACTGCGGCGTCGTCCCTGCTGTCGAAGAAGCCGAAGAACGCGACCCCCTTCTCCTGCGGCCACTGCTTGTCGAAGTCGGTGTCGATCTGCGCGGAGATCCGCCCTGCCGGCTGTCCGTCCTGCAGCGCGAGAAAGCACTTCAGCTCGCCGTGCTTGAGAAACGGGCTCTTCTTCGGATTCAGCGAACGGCGATGGTCGTCGAGCAGGGGCGGCACCCAGTTCGGGTCCGACTTCATCCCCAGGGTCCAGGGCACGCGCAGGAACGTCTCCAGCTCCCTGTTCGACTCTACGGCGCGGATCTCGAGCGGCATGAGTGGGGGCGGAACCTAGCACGCGAAGCGTTGCGGCGACGCGCCTCGCGTGATACGCGAAGCCCCTTTCTTGTCCGGACGTTGGAATGGATTACCGAGAAACAGTCCACCTGCCGAAGACCGATTTTCCCATGCGGGCCGCGCTCAGCGAGCGCGAGCCGGCGCAGGTGAAGGCCTGGGAGGACGAGAAGGTCTACGAGAAGCTCCTGGCGAAGAATGCCGCCGCGGAGAAGTTCGTCTTCCACGACGGCCCGCCATACGCGAATGGCCCCATCCACCAGGGGCACTTCCTCAACAAGATCCTCAAGGATCTGGTGGTGAAGTACCACCTGATGGCCGGCCGTCTCGGGGATTTCGTCCCGGGGTGGGACTGCCATGGTCTGCCCATCGAACGGCAGGTCGACAAGCAGCTCGGCGCGAAGAAGCGCGAGCTGAGCGTCGGCGAATTCCGCCGCGCCTGCCGCAAATACGCCGAAGAGCAGATCGACCTGCAGCGCAAGGACTTCAAGCGCCTCGGGATCCTCGCCCGTTGGGACCATCCCTACAAGACGATGGATTTCCGCTACGAGGCGGACATCGTCCGCGAGCTCTCGCAGTTTGCGCGCCGCGGGGCGCTCTATCGCCGCAAGCGGCCGGTACACTGGTGCCCGGTCGACGTCACGGCGCTGGCCGAGGCCGAGGTCGAGTACGCCGACAGGACGAGCCCGTCCATCTACGTGCGCTTCCCGGTGACCGCGGGGGGGCCGCAAGGATGGGGTCTGGCGATCTGGACCACCACCCCTTGGACCATCCCGGCGAACCTCGCCATCACGGCCAATCCCGAGCTCGAGTACGTCGCGTACGATCTGCCGCGGCACGGCGTCACCGTCGTCGCGCGCGACCTGCTCCACGCCTTCCTCGCGGCCTGCGCCCCCGACGAGCTCTCGTTGCCCGCCGAGGCGCGCGGCGACGATCTGCTCTCGGCCGCGCGCGCCACCGGGGCGACGCTGAGGCATCCGGAGCGGATCCGGAGGACCCTGCAAGGCACCGAGCTGGACGGGTGGAAGTACCGGCACCCGCTCGTCGCGCGCGAGAGCCCCGTCATCATGGGGGCGCACGCCACGGCTGACGCGGGCACCGGCCTGGTCCACACCGCCCCAGGCCACGGCGAGGACGACTTCAACATGGGGGTGCAGTACGGGCTGCCCATCTGGGCGCCGGTGGACGGGCACGGCCGGTTCACCGGCGACGTAGGCATCGCGGGACTCGAGGGTCTCAAGGTGTTCGACGCGAACCCGAAGGTCATCGAGCTGCTCGCGGGCGCTGGAGTCCTGCTCAATGCGGGGGGCAGGGCGGCGCAGATCCGCCACAGCTACCCGCACTGCTGGCGCTGCAAGAACCCCGTGATCTTCCGCGCCACCGACCAGTGGTGGATCGGGCTCGACATCGAGATCGATCTACCGGGCCGCGGCCACACCACCATCCGCAAGGCGGCGCTCGCCGCCATCGACGAGATCGACGCGCAGGGCGGCTGGATTCCCGCCTGGGGCAAGGAGCGCATCCGGAGCATGGTGGAAGGACGCCCGGACTGGTGCGTTTCGCGACAGCGCGCCTGGGGCGTCCCGATCCCCGTCTTCTACTGCGCCCGCGACCACGAGCCGCTCGTCTCTGCCGAGGCGATGGACCACGTGGCGCGCATCTTCGACGAGGAAGGCGCCGACGCATGGTTCGACCGGACCGCGCGCGATCTGCTCGCGCCCGAGACGCGGTGCGCGAAGTGCGGTGGCGCAGAGTTCGAGAAGGAGACCGACATCCTCGACGTCTGGTTCGACTCGGGGTCGTCCTTCGCCGCCGTGCTCGAGAGCGGTGTCTGGCCGACGCTGCGCCTCCCCGCGGATCTCTACCTGGAGGGCTCGGATCAACACCGCGGCTGGTTCATGTCGGCCCTGATGATCGGCATCGGCACGCGCGGACAGGCGCCCTACCGGGCCGTGCTCACGCACGGCTTCCTGGTGGACGGCGAAGGGCGCAAGATGTCCAAATCCCTCGGGAATGCGCCGGACCCGCAGGGCCTGCTCAAGAAGTACGGCGCCGAGCTGATGCGGCTATGGGTGGCGGGATCCGATTACCGCGACGACATCGGGTTCTCCAACGCCATCGTCGAGACGCTCTCCGAGAGCTACCGCAAGATCCGCAACACCGTCCGCTACTGCCTTTCGCAGCTGTACGACTTCGATCCGCAGCAGGACAGCATCAGCGAGCTGCAGCCCATCGATCGCTGGGCCCTCTCCCGATTCGAGCGCTACCGCGCCGCGGTGATCGAGGCATACGACAAGTACGAGTTCCACAAGGTCTACCGCGCCACCGTCGAGCTCTGCGCGGTGGATCTCTCCGCCTTCTATTTCGACGTGCTCAAGGACCGCACCTACTGCTCGGGCAAGCG
>MNFJ01000135.1 GCA_001918155.1 Deltaproteobacteria bacterium 13_1_40CM_4_68_19 | reverse complement strand
CGGGCGCGGCGGCGGCGGGCTCTCCCGGCGGCGGCGGCGCGTTCTCCGTCTGCCACTTGTCGAACTCCTCCGGCGTGTCGATCAGCACGTCGCCGCGCATGCGGTAGTGGCCCAGGCCGCAGAGCTGCGCGCAGGCGAGCTCGAAGTGTCCCGTCTGCGTCGCCTCGAACCAGATGGAGACCTGCTGGCCGGGAATGGTGTCCTGCTTCACCCGCAGCACCGGGATGTTGAAGCTGTGGATGACGTCCTTGCTGCTGACGTCGACGATCACCGGGCGGTTGGTCGGCACGTGCAGGTTGTTCACGGTGACCAGGTCGTCCTTGCCCGCCGGGTCCTCCGGATCGATGCCCAGGGGGTTGTCACCGGAGATCTGCGAGGGATCGTTCTTCCCGAATTTGCCGTCCTTGCCCGGGTACTGGAAGTTCCAGGCGAACTGCTCGGCCACCAGGCGCACGTGCAGCGCCTTCTTCGCGTCGGGGACGTTGTTCTTGTAGGCGAGCCACACCGGCGTGGAGAGGCCGAAGAGCAGGAAGATCTCCACCACCACCACGAACGCTTCGATGTACTTGGTGGCGATGCCCCTGACCGGCGTGTACACCGCCACGTGGCCGGGGCGGGCGCGGAAGCGGACGAGGCAGTACACGAAGAAGACGCCCCACCCGATGAAGAGCAGGAGCATGAACCAGTGCAAGACGGACATCAGCTGGTCGATCTTCGCCCCATGGACGGAAACGTCGGGCGGAAGCCACCAACCGTAGATTTTCTCGTCCATGCGGCGTCCTCGAGAATCAGCGGGCGAGCTGCGCGACCGCGCCGGCCGCGAAAGCCGCGCGTCGGTCGGAGAGGGACACGGTGCACCAGAAGCAGAGGCCCGCGAGGACCAGCGCGGGGATCAGCGCCCAGAAGATCCGCGCAGGGGGCCGGGGCTGCGGATCGCGCCGGCGGGCGTAGAAGAACAAGGCTTCCGTCGCGAGCACGGCGAGCGCGGCGAATCGGGCGATGGTCCAGATGGCGAGCGTCGCGGTTTCGGGGGACGTCACTTCCATTGGGGATTCGGTCCTCTAGCACGCCGCGAAGACCCCGGGCAATCGGTCGCAGCCTGCGGCGCTTGGTCGCACCCGCCCATGTTTCAGGGGGGCCGATCGAGCACCAGCGCGCCGAACAGCACCGGCAGATAGAGGAGCGAGAGCAGGAAGAGGTTGCGCGCCCAGCCCCGCCCCGCACCCTGGCGAAGTCCCGCGATCGCGTAGCCGAGGAAGACGGCGCCGACGATCAGCGCGACCGCCAGATAGGCTCCGCGCCCGAGGCCGAGAGGCACGAAGAGCAGCGACACGGCGACGAGCGCGACCGTGTAGCGGACGATGTTCGCCCGCGCCTCGCGCTCTCCGCCCGGCTCGTTGGGCTGCACCACCAGGCCGGCGCGCGCGTACTCCTCCTTGCGGAAGAGGGTGATGGCGAGGAAATGCGGGACCTGCCAGAGGAACATCACCGCGAAGAGTAGGACGCCGGGCAGATCGAGCCGCTCCGTCGCCGCCGTCCATCCGATCAAGGGCGGAATCGCGCCGGGCAGCGCGCCCACCAGGAGCGCCGCCGCCGTCTGGCGCTTCATCGGCGTATAGAGGAGGACGTAGCTGACCAGGGCGATCGAGGCGAGCAGCCCGGGCAGGGCGCCGACTGCGAAGGTGAGCAGCGGGACCGAGACCGCCGCGAGGGCGACGCCGAACTTGAGGGCGACCCCGGGGTCCATCCGGTGAGCGGGCAGCGGGCGGTACATGGTGCGGGCCATCAGCGCGTCGGTGTCGCGCTCGAGGTACATGTTGAGGACGTTCGCGGCGGCGACGATGAGCACCGTGCCGACGAGCGTCAGCGCGATGGTCAGAGGCCGCAGCCCGTGGGGCGCGAGCCACAGCCCGATGGCGGTGGTGAACACGACCAGCGCGGTGATGCGCGGCTTGGCGAGCGCCACCAGATCCGAGGCGGTGCCCGTCATGCCGGGACTCCGAGCGACAGAGGAACGGGAGCGGGCTCCTGCGTCATCGCCAGCAGAGCGACGTAGTCGGCGAGCAGCAACGCGGCGACGAGCAGATGGGCGGTGACCGGAACGAGGTCCTTGAAGGTGAGAATGGTGAGAATTCCGAGGGCGATCTGGGCGAGGACCAACGCAGGCGCGGTCCAGGCGAGAGCGCGGATCAGACCGCGCGAGGAGCGGACGACGCGCAGCGAGGACCAGCAGACGAGCCCGAGCACCACGAACGCGAACGCCCGGTGGGCCATGTGCAGATGGACCATCGGGTGCACGCCCTCAGGCCAGAGCGCGCCATGGCAGAAGGGCAGATCGACGCAGACCAACCCGGCGCCCGTGTGCCGCACGGTCGCGCCGAGGAGGATCTGGACATAGACGGCGACGGCCGTGATCCAAAGCGGCCCGCGCGGCGCGGCGACCTGCGCATGGGGAACCGCGAGCACGACCGCGAGGGAAAGGAACAACATGCTCGTGCCGAGATGCATGACGAGCACGAGAGTTGGCAGGCGGTAGAGGACGGTGAGACCACCGAGAAGGCCTTGGAGGAGGACGACCATGAGCGCGGCGGTCGCGAGCTTGCCGTCGGTCTCGCGCGCCCGGGAGATGGCCCAGGCGAAGCCAGCGTATCCAAGGGCGACCAGCGCGACGGCCGCCAGCGGCAAGTGGTCGTTGACGTGCTTCACACGGCCCGCCCAGAAGGAGGCGCCGAGGATCAAGGTCGAGAAACTGGCCAGAGCCAGAGCGAGCGCGCCCTGAAGGGCGCGCCGCAGGGTCAGGACCACCAGCGCGACGGTGCAGAGGCCTACGACGGTGGCGATGAGCCGGTGCGTATGCTCGACGGCGACATTCCCGGCCATCTTCGGCATCGCGCTGCCGAAGCAGGTCGGCCAGTCGGGGCAGGCGAGCCCGGAATCGGTGTTCGTGACCACGCCGCCGGCGACGATGAGGACGACGGTGAGCAAGGCGGCGGCTGCGGCGAGGCGGCGGATCACTGCAGGAACGGCTCCCGAAAAAGCGAAGGGGAGACCGCTTTTAGCCGGTCTCCCCAGTCAACGCCAGTACAGTCGGACGAAGGCCAGGGGACACCGGTGATGGTGTCCCCGGATCGGTCGGAGGCTACGCTCCTCCCTTTTCGGTCCCGTCGTACTTGAAGCTCGCCTTCGCGGGCTTGCCGGCCTCCACGGTCACTTCCTGCGTCTTGGTCCCGTACTTCTCGTGCCAGCTCTCGACCGTGTACTTCCCGGGAGGCACGTTGTCGATCTTGAACGTGCCGTCGCCCTTGGTCACCGCCTGCAGGCCGCTCTTGGAGACGCCGATGAACCCGCGCATCCAGGGGTGCACGTCGCACTTCCACTTCATCATTCCTTCGTCCTTCGCCACGTACTCGATGGGCGCCGCCTTGTCGTTCGGCATGCCCTTGTTGAAGAGGGTCGCGGAGCCCAGGTAGGTGTGCACGTTGTGGAGGACGGGGTCCCCGTTCTTGGCCACGATCTTCTGCCCCACCACGGCGGTGGTCATCCGCGGGTCGTACATGCAGTCCTTCTGATCCATCTCCACCGTCGAGGCCGGGGGCTTGGCGGTCTCCTTGGCGCCCTTGGTGACGTGCACCCAGACGTTCTCGAACTTGCCGTTCTTCACCAGCACGGAGGGGTCCGTCATGGGCTTCTTCGCGCAGAAGGGGTCGGCTTCACGGTGCAGCTTGCCGGGAGTGGGCGCCTTTCCGGTGAATTCGACCTCGCCCTCGATGGTCTCGGCCATCGCGGCGGCGGGGATGATCAGTGCGGCGGCGACGGCGATGAGTCTCGAACAGGTCATCTCGAATCCTCTCCTTTTGGAAGGTCCGCGCTACTAGCAAACGCCTCCCCCACGGTCAAGACTTGGACGGCCTAACGGGTCACTTGTTCAGATCAGGCCTGGCGCTGGCGGTGCAGGCTTTCAGCCGCGGCTGGGGGTGGCGGACGCTGTCTTGGTCGGCTGGGTGGTTTTCAGCTCCAGGTGCATCAGGTAGTCGCGCAAGGCGTCGATCTGCTCCTTCGCGTCCCCGTTGAAGAGCTTGCTCGGCGAGGTGGGATGCGCTTCGTCGCTGAAGTCCCAGAAGCTGGGCATCCGCGTGCCCTCCAGCAGCGCCTGGGGATTCTTCAGCCAGGGCGGGATCCAGTCGGGGCGGAGGCGCTCCTTCGCGAGCAGCAGGTTCGGCGCCGCGCTGCCCGGATCCTGTCCGGCTCGCAGCTGACCGATCACGTGGCAGTTGATGCACTGCAGGTCCTTGAAGAGCTGGTCGGCCTCCTTCGCCCGGGCTCCGGCGAGCGGCTTCGATTCCGCCGTCAGGTAGGGAAAACTCTTGTTCGACGCGGCGGCGAAGAAGTGCACGACGTCGGTCGCGTCCGAGTCGCTGAAGTGGAACGTCGGCATCCGCACCGACAGCCAGGGGCGCAGCGGGCTCGGGGCCTTGAGGAACGCGAACAACCAGGCCGGCTGCACCTTCGCTCCTTCGCCGGTGAGGACCGGCGGAGCGAAGGTGAGGTTCTCGTCGTTGTACAGGTCGCGGATCTTGCCGCCCCGCTTCTCCACCACGTGGCAGTTGCGGCACCCGTTCCAGAAAACCAGCCGCTCGCCCTTGAACACCGCCGCCTGCACCTCGTTCATCCCGGTCCGGTACTCGGGCGGCGGCGTCTCCCCGGTCTGCCCTTTGAGGAAGGTGAGGATGGCGAGCGCCTCGTCGTCGGTGAAGTCGAACTGCGGCATCCGCGTCTCGACCCGCTCGTAGGCGAAGATCCGCGGGACGTGCAGCTTCTCCCAGACCCAGTTCGCGTAGGTCTGGCGATGCTTCGGATCCTCGGTGAAGTAGCGCACGTCGCCGAAGTCGAGCAGCTCGACCGCCTTCCGGCCGTGCTCGGTCAGCTCGGTGCCGATCTTCTGCGCGTTCTCGAATCCCTTGATGTTGTGGCAGCCGAAGCAGCCGTACTTGGCGATCAGCTCCTTCCCCTGCGCGGCGAGCTTCTGTTGCTCCGCCGCGCCGGCCTTCGGCTCCGGATAGCTGCGGTCGCTCTTCAGCGTCACGAGATAGGCGGTGACGTTCGCCGCCTCGGCGTCGCTCAGGCGCAGATCGGGCATCTTCGTCTCCGGCCACAGCGCCTTTGGGTTCTTCACCCAGGAGTAGATCCACTCCGGGCGGGCCTTGTCGGCGACGTTCCAGAGATTCGGCGCATAGTCGCGCTCCTCGCTCCCCTCGCTGCGCCGCGCGGAGGAGTCCTTCTCGGTCACGTGGCAGGCGCGGCAACCGACGCTCTCGAACGTCTCCTTTCCCTTCTCCGCGTCCCCCTTCGGCGCCGACTGCGAGAGCAGCGGCGCCTTCTCGCTGGTCGACCAGAGATAGGCGACGATGGCGGAGACTTCCTGCTCGCGCAGCTTCTGCTGCTGGGCCAGCACCTCTTCGGGCTTCTGCGATCCGTTGTGGGGGATCGAGTTCGCGTCGACCGCGCCAGGCCAGAAGTTCGGCATCCGCGTCGCCGGCCGCCAGCCCTTCGGGTACGCGACCCACGTCTGCAGCCAGCCGCGCGTGGTCTTGCTGGCGATGTTGGTCAGCGTGGGACCGCGCTTCGGAAGGTCGTTGTAGCCCTCGATCGGATGGCAACCCCAGCAGCCCACGTCGATGAAGAGCTTCTTGCCCTTCGAGAGCAGCGGCGCGCGCGCGAGCGTCAGCTCCTGCGTGTGGCACTTGTCGCACTTCGACTGCATGAACGCGCCCTCGTACTTGCGGCCCATCACCTTCACTTCGTCGGTCAGCGGGTCGTTCCAGTCGTGATCGTCCTCGCCGTGGCGGAAGGCCCGGTGGCGCACGCCCTTGGTCTGGACGCCCTGGCCGCCGTGGCAGGTGGTGCACCCGAACGTCTCCGGATTGTGAGCCTTGGTGAGGAGCTCCCAGCGGTGGGAATGCGTGCGGAAGACCGGCTTCACGTCGAACGGGTCCGTCTTCACCGCTTCCTCGAGCGCCGCGACCGTCTCCTTGTCGGAGCAAGCCTGCGCCACCCTCTCTTCGAGTGGCTTCACCTCGCCCTCCATCGCCTCCAGGGCAGGATTGCGCGCGATGCCCTTCCACTCCGGTCTCTGCTCGACGAGCACGGCCCCTTTCGCGTCCTTGAGCACGGTCTTCGCCTTCACGAACCAACGCGCGTTCGGGCCGCAATAGGCTTCGGCGAGCTCCATCCATTTCTCCCAGGTCGCGCGCGGACGGCATTCGCTCGCCTGCGCCGGACCCATGGGGGAGGGCTCCGCCGGTGGCTGGTACCCGCCGATGGGGACGGCATCGGGCGGACGCGGCACGTCCTCGCAGACGGCCTCGTGGATCTTCTGGTACGCGTCCGCCATCTCGGGATCGACGGCGAACTGCGCCTTCATGTCCGCCTCCGGCAGATTCGCCCTCTTCGCCTCCAGGACCTCCCATGGCGCCGAGTACCCGGCAGTGTTGATGCCGACGTGGCAGTTCTGACAGCGATCGACCGTCGGCGCTCCCCAGGAGTTCTTGAGGCCCTCGATCCAGTACTGCTCCATCTGCGGCAGCTTGCCCAGGCCGCTGAATGCCTCCAGCCGCTTGTCGATCTCGCGGATGGGCTTCTCGATGGCCTCGATCGTCGCCTGGGCAGCGTCGCGGCGCTGGATGAACTTCAGCCGACTCTCGGTAGCTCCCTTGTGGGCCGCGATCGCCTCGGCATAGAGGCGGGTCTTCTCGTCGATCTTGCGCTGCCATTCGTCGTACCTCGCCTGCAGCTTCTTCTCCTGGCTCTCGTGCTCCTCGTGGCGCGCCTCGCGGAGCGCGTAATAGACCGCGTCCTGCTCCGACTTGTCGAAGCCGAGGTAGAGCTTCGCTTCCTCCTCGCGGATCCGCGCCGCCTCTTCGGCCTTGAGGGCTGCCTCGTACTCCCGGCGCTGCTCGGGGTTCCCGCTGATCGCGTCGGTCGCGGCCTTGAGCTCCGCCCGCGCCGCATCGAGCTGCTGCTTCGTCTCCGGCGCTTCCAGCCGCTTGCGGGCCCGCTCCCGATCCGCCTTGAGATGCGCCTCCTCCAGCTGGAAGAACTCGCGCTGGAAGTTCTTCCAGGGCCGGCGTGGCACGACTTCGTCGTAGACGGCCCAGATGCTGCTGAAGGCGAGCAGCACGGCGAGGCCGACGAACGGCCATTTCAGGCTCTGCAGCTCGAGGGGTCGTCTCGCCATCGCCTACTCCGCGCGCTGTAAAACGGCAAGGTAAGGAAACCGTCGATCAAATATTCAGGATGTTCGGGATGACGAGGACGTACTTGATGTTGAAGGAGAGCCGCAGGATCATCTTCATCAGGACGCCCGCCATGATCATGAACAGCGTGGCGACGATCCCGTAGCGCATCATCCCCAGCTGCTTGAAGAAGGGGTGGTCCTTCTTCCACTGCCAGACGGCGCCGGGGATCCCCACCAACCATCCGAGCACACAGATGGTGCCGAAAAGCATGGCGCCCATCTGGCTGCGGATCCCGACGAAGTACGGCAGGTCGATGTTGGTCAGGGGAACCACCTTGTGCGGATCCCAGTAGTCCCAAGGCATGAAGAGGTTCCAGCCGGGGCCGCGGAAGAAGACTCCGATGGTGATCATCCCCACCCACATCCCGAGAAACCCGACCAGGAAGGTGGAGATGGCGAACTTGCGCTCGCTCCAGGTGTAGTAGCCGTTGCCCTTCGGGTTGATGTCCACGTACGGGATGATCATCAGCCCGACGATGATCAGCGACGGCAGCAAGACGCCGGCGATCCAGGGATCGAAGTAGACCAGCATTTCCTGGAGGCCGAGGAAGTACCAAGGCGCCTTGGAGGGGTTCGGGGTCTTGGTGGGGTTCGCCGGCTCCTCCATCGGCGCGTCCACCGTGATGCTCCACACCATGAGCACCAGGAGAAGGATGCAGCCGGAGATGAACTCTGCGCGGACCAGGTACGGCCAGGTGTGGACCTTGTCGGGCAGGTCCGCGGCGGGGAGCGCGGCGCGCGCGCGCCCGGACTGGACCTTCACCTCTTCCTGGTCCTGGATGGTCCCGGGCTGGATGTTCTCGGCCATGGTGACGCCTTCCTCTAGAGGGGACCGCTGATTCCGCCGTCTTTGCGGATGCGCCAGAAGTGCAGGATCATCAGGATGGAGGCGATGATGGGGATGAAGATGCAGTGCAGGACGTAGAAGCGGAGCAAGGTCGGCGCCCCCACCACCGTTCCCGCCGTCAGCAGCGCGCGCGCGTCATAGCGCGGAGTCATGCCCAGCTGCGGACCGAAGGGCCCTTCGGTGCCGAGCAGCGGAGTGGCGCGCGCCATGTTGGTGCCCACCGTCACCGCCCAGATCGCCAGCTGGTCCCAAGGCAGCAGGTATCCGGTGAACGACAAGAGAAGCGTGAGCGTCAATAGATTCACGCCCACCACCCAGTTGAACTCCCGCGGCGGCTTGTAGCTGCCGGTCATGAAGACCCGGAACATGTGCAGCCAGATGAAGATGACCATGCCGTGCGCCGCCCAGCGGTGCATGTTGCGCATGATCATTCCGAAGGGGACGTCGAAGTCGAGGTACTTCACGTCCCAGTACGCGTACTCGCCGGTGGGACGGTAGTAGAACATCAGCACCACGCCGGTGACCACGGTGCAGAGATAGAGGAGGAAGGTGAGCCCGCCCGCGCACCAGGTGTGTCGGTAGCGGATGCCGTGGCGGCGCATCTTCGAAGGATGCAAGTGCAGCCAGACGTTGGCGCTGACTTGAAGGACGCGGTTGCGCGGGGTGTCCGCGTAGCCGTGGCGGAAGATCGATCGCCACACGTAGTTGTTGGTGACGATGTCGCCCAGCGATGTCCTGCGCTTCTCGGGATCGGGCACGTTCAAGCTCCGGTGAACTTTGCGTACGCGTTCGGATCGTCCCACTGGCCCAGCTCGTAGCGGTAGCGGAACGCCTTGTCGACGACGAGCTGGCCGTCGTCGCCGAGCGTGATCTTCACCCGCTCGAGCGGTCGGGGCGTCGGGCCTTCGAAGTTGACGCCGTCCTTCGTGTACCCCGACCCGTGGCAGGGACACTTGAACTTGTTCTCGGGGCCGAGCCAGCGCGGCGTACAGCCGAGGTGCGTGCAGATGCCGAGCAGCGCATAGAGCCTGTCCTGCGTGCGCACGATCCAGACGCGCTGCGACTTCATCCACTTCTCGGAGACGTCGCCCACCGTGTACTCGGTGGGGTAGCCCGCCTTGAAGCTGGTCGGGGGCTCGAAGAGGACCCGCGGGAAGAGAAGGCGGAGGATGGCGCCGCCCGCGGCGGCGAAGCAGGTGAGGATCGCGCCCCAACCCGCGAGGGAGAGGATGTCGCGCCGCGACCAGATGAAGTTTCCGCTCTCTGCTTCGGGGATGCCTGGATTCCCGCCGGGCATTCAACTCCCTCTGTTGCAAGCCGCTGAGAAGAGAGGACACTTCCTGACACGACGACCGCGGACGGTCAAGGAGCCGATCGCCGCGTGCGACAGGTTGCCGCACGTTGACCGCCTCGGTGCGCTCGGGGTAGTCGTGCGCGCATGGGCCCGCTCGCGAACTTCTGGGCGATCGTTTCCGTCCCGGACAACATCCCCATCGTCTTCATGCTGCTGCTCGTCGGCTACTTCACGTACCTGAGCTTCGATGAGGCGCGGAAGAACGACCGGTTGATCCGCGAAGGACGCAAGGACCAGGTCCTGCGCCGCATGCAGGAGTGATCTTCCTAGATCTTCCGCTGGGCGAACGCCTGGGGCATGTGCTTGCGGACCAGCCGGCCCAGCTCGTCTCCGTCCACCAGGTCGATCGGGTTGCCGCGCGCGGCGTCGCGCGCGTCGGAAGTGAACGTGCCGAGCGTGATCAGGACGCCCTTGCCCACGAACTCCGCCCGCGCGGTATCGATCATGTTGCGGACCTCGTCTGCGTCCGTGGCAACGCCGGGCTCTCCGAACAGCCCGTGCACGTAGAGGCGGCCGCCCCGGATCGGCGTCGGATCGTTGGCGAAGAGATCGACGGTGCCGGAGCCGCGCTCGCTGCGCTCCGGATGGAAGCCCATCTCGGTGAAGAGGGTGAGGAGCAGCCGCTGGAACCCTTCGACGCCGAACCCGCGCACCCAGGACATCGCACCCTGGCCATCGCGCGCGAGGTTCTCCGGGGCGGCCGGCGACACGGGCTGCCCGCGCCCGATGAGGAAGATCAGCAGAAACCCTACCGCCGTCGCCACTACCGCGACGATCAGGATGCCCATGCCTTTCCCTCTTCACCTCCCGAGGGTCGCGCGTCAAGCCGTCCTTGACAGGGCCGGGCGCCAACGATACAAGCCCCGTCCCTCGCCGCCGGACTGCGGGCCTGTAGCTCAGCTGGGAGAGCGCTAGAATCGCACTCTAGAGGTCACCGGTTCGATCCCGGTCAGGTCCACCACCCCGCGCAGCGGGGTGGTGGACGCTCGATGGGACGTCCTGCTGGTTTCCGTGCGCGATGCCCGGCGGTCCTTGAGCGATGGATGAACACAAGCTTCGCCTCGAGACATCACGCAGACGGACGTTTGCGATCATTTCGCATCCGGATGCCGGGAAGACCACGCTCACGGAAAAGCTGCTCCTGCATGGCGGCGCGATCCATCTCGCCGGCGCAGTGAAGGCGAGGGGCGCTCAGCGGCACGTCACTTCGGACTGGATGGAGCTGGAACGGCAGCGCGGGATCTCCGTGACGAGCTCGGTGCTGCAGTTCGAACACCGGGGCTTCCGCATGAACCTGATCGACACGCCGGGCCACCAGGATTTCTCCGAGGACACCTACCGCACGCTGGCGGCCGCCGACGCGGCGGTGATGCTGATCGACAGCGCCAAGGGCGTCGAGGCGCAGACCCGCAAGCTGTTCCAGGTCTGCCGCCGCCGCGGAATCCCCATCTTCACCTTCGTGAACAAGCTCGATCGGCTGGGGCGCGAGCCGTTCGACAACCTCCACGAGGTGGAGGAGGTCCTCGGCATCCGCACCTGTCCCATCACCTGGCCGCTCGGCCAGGGACAGGAGTTCAAGGGGGTCTTGCAGCTCTTCGACGCGAGCTTTCGGCGCCGCGCGATGGACGGGGCGGCGCCGGCGAAAGTGCGCGAGGAGATCGAGCTCCTCGAGACCGCCGGCGATCCGTTCGATCGGGAGAAGGTGCTCAAAGGCGAGCTGTCGCCCGCGTTCTTCGGTTCGGCGTTGACCGAAGTCGGGGTCGACGAGTTCCTCGACGCCTTCGTCCGCCTGGCGCCGCAGCCTGGTCCCCGCCTGCGGGTGGACGGCGTCGCGGTGGATCCGACCGAACCGCGCTTCTCCGGATTCGTCTTCAAGATCCAGGCGAACATGGACCCGGCGCACCGCGACCGGCTCGCTTTCCTCCGCGTCTGCTCCGGCCGCTTCTACCGCGGGATCGACGCCCGCCTGCCGGGGGAAGAAAAGCCGCTGCGCCTGTCGATGCCGCACCAGCTCTTCGGCGCCGATCGGCAGGTGATCGAGGAGGCCTGGCCCGGCGACGTGATCGGATTGTTCGATACCGGAGCCCTGCGGATCGGCGACACGCTCTGCGAGGGGCCGGCGTTCGAGTACGCCGAGCTGCCGCGGTTCTCTCCGGAGATCTTCGCGCGGGTACGGGCGAAGGACGCCCTCAAGCGCAAGCAGTTCGAGAAGGGCCTCGAGCAGCTCTCCCAGGAAGGGGCCATCCAGATCTTCCACGCCCGGGGCGGAGGGATGCGCGACCCCATCGTGGGCGCCGTGGGCGCCCTGCAGCTGGAGGTCCTGCAATACCGTCTGCTGCACGAATACGGAGCGGACCTCGTGCTCGAGCGGCTGCCTTACCAGGTTGCGCGCTGGGTGAGCGGCGCCGGGTTCGATCCCGCCCGGTTCGAGGCAGAGGTGGACGCGCTCTGCGTCGAGGATCGCGACCAGAATCCGATCGCCCTGTTCAAGAGTGAATGGAACCTGAGCTATGCCATGGGGCGCCACCCCTCGTGGACCTGGGCGCCGACCGCCCCGGTCGCTCCGCTGTCGAAACGTAGATAGGTCTCGCGTCGGACGGTTCCACGAGCGGCGGCTCAAGGGCGTGCCGGAGCCGATCCGCGTATTCCGCCTGCTGGACACGCTGGCGCCGCTGCCCCAGCTTGGACCGCTCCCTCCGCCCGACGGCAACGAGGGGCGCGGCGAGGTGTCGCGGCACCTGCGCGCGGCGGCGCAGGCGGCAGCGCGGCAGGCCGAGGAGGTGCTTCCGAGGCTGCCCGACAAGCTGCGGGTCTTCATCGGTGCGGGCCTCGCCGCGATGATGGCGGTGGCCACCGCGTTTTTCGCGCTCGCGAGGCTCGGAGCGCTGCCGTGAAGCGGGCGGAGCGAAACCTCGTGCTCCTGCTCTCGGACATGAAGGGGTTCACCGCGCGCACCAGCGGCCAGACGCGC
>MNFJ01000188.1:440-10446 GCA_001918155.1 Deltaproteobacteria bacterium 13_1_40CM_4_68_19 | reverse complement strand
TAGCCCAGGCTCACATCAGCCAGCAGGCACACGCCAAAAATCCAACGGCAAAACATGTCCGGGAGAAACCGTTGTGCATTGCGTCAAACGACCAGAGCCGTTCTCGGTGATCGCGCACATTGCCAGCGAGATTCGCGGGATGCGAGAGGCGACGTCCCGCTCGCGCTCACACCGTTATTCCCACGAAGTTGTAAGGATCTCGCGTCACCGAGTCAATCGACGTCACACGCTGTCCTTGCAATCGTCGCAGGATTGCGCTTAGAGGGCTGGTGGGCAAGGGGTCGGACCCGCGCTGTTGGTGAAGGACCGAGGGGGCTATGCACAACGTGTCCGCGGGCGCGTCGATCGCGGCGGTCGACAGCCCGCCTATTCCGCATCCGACCGTCGTCCCGGAGATCGCGCCGCGCACGTCCCGCGCAGCATCGCCCGTCCACGCGCTGATCCGCCCGCACGTCCGCGGCAAGTTCATGTTCGCGGGCGACCAGAAGCTTTTCGTGCGCGGCGTGACATACGGCGCGTTCCATCCCGACGCAAACGGGCGCGAGTACCAGAATCTCGCTGCCGTCGAGCGCGACTTCGCGCACATGGCCGCGTCCGGCTTCAATGCCGTCCGGATTCCGCACACCATGCCGGAGCGTCCGCTGCTCGACGCCGCCCGCCGCCACGGGCTGCGCGTGATGGTCGGACTGTCTGCAGAGCAATGCGTGGGCTTTCTCATCGACGGCAAGAAGGACGTCGCCGAGATCGCGGAGATGGTCTGCGCCAAGGTCCGCACCTGCGCCGGCCACCGCGCGCTGCTCTGCTATAGCCTGGGCAACGAAATCCCGGCGCCGATCGCGCGCTGGCTCGGCCGCCGCAAGATCGAACGTTACCTCGAGCGTCTGTACCGCGCGGTCAAGGAGGAGGACCCGGATGGGCTCGTCACGTACGTGAACTACCCCACGACCGAATACCTCCAGCTTCCCTTCCTCGATCTCGTCTGTTTCAACGTCTACTTGGAATCGAAGGACCGATTCGAGTCCTACCTCGCGCGATTGCAGAACATCGCCGGCAATCGGCCGCTGATGATGAGCGAGCTCGGCCTCGACAGCCTCCGCAACGGCGAGGATGCGCAGGCGCGATCGCTCGATCTTCAGGTCCGCTCGGCGTTCGCGGGCGGATGCGCCGGCGCGTTCGTATTCTCCTGGACCGACGAGTGGCACCGGCACGGCGCCGACGTGGAGGATTGGGCCTTCGGTCTCACCCGCGCGGATCGATCTCCGAAGCCCGCGCTGCAGGCCGTTCGGGAGGCATTTGCGCAACTGCCGTTCCCGCGCAGCGGCAGCTGGCCGCGCATCTCCGTGGTCGTGTGCACCTACAACGGAGCGCGCACGATCCGCGATTGCCTGGATGCGCTGGAGCTGCTCGACTATCCGGATTACGAAGTGATCATCGTGGACGACGGATCGACGGATGCCACGGCGGCCATCGCCCGTGAGTACGATTGCCTGCTCATCCAGACCGAGAACCGCGGCCTCGCGAGCGCGCGCAACACGGGGCTGAAGGCAGCGAGGGGCGAGATCGTCGCGTACATCGATGACGACGCGTATCCCGATCCGCACTGGCTCACCTACCTCGCGTCGACGTTCCTGAATACGCCGCACGCCGCCGTCGGTGGACCCAATCTGCCTCCGTCCAAAGACGGATCGATCGCCGAATGCGTCGCGCACGCTCCGGGCGGACCCGTCCACGTCCTACTCACCGACTCCGAGGCGGAACACATCCCCGGTTGCAACATGGCGTTCCGGAAGCGATGCCTCGAGGAGATCGGCGGCTTCGATCCGCAGTTCCGGGCCGCGGGCGACGACGTGGACGTCTGCTGGCGCCTGCAAGAAAGGGGCTGCACGCTGGGATTCAGCCCGGCAGCGATCGTCTGGCATCACCGCCGGAATTCGGTGCGCACCTATTGGAAGCAGCAGACCGGCTACGGCCGGGCAGAGGCCATGCTCGAGCGCAAGTGGCCGCAGAAGTACAACGGCCCCGGCCATGTCCGGTGGGCGGGGCGCCTCTACGGCAACGGGCTCATGTACGCGCTGGGTTGGCGCCGGCCGCGCGTGTATCACGGGATCTGGGGAGCCGCGCCGTACCAGTCGCTCTACCAACCCGCGCCGACGTTGCTCGGTTCGCTCCCGCAGATGCCCGAATGGTACCTGCTCGTCGTCTTCCTCGTCGCACTCTCCGCATTGAGCCTGCTCTGGAGCCCCCTGGCGGTCGCGCTGCCGCTGCTCATCGGCGCGACCTTTGCGCCGCTCGCCCAGGCGTGTTTGAGCGCCGCCCGGGCGCCGCTCGCCGACGAGTGGCCTCATGCCCGCCGCGCCCGGTTGAGCCGCCGGGTATTGACCGCCGTGCTCCACCTGCTGCAGCCGATCGCGCGCCTGCGCGGGAGACTCCAGCAAGGCCTGACTCCCTGGCGCACCCGCGGCACATTCCACTGCGTCCCGCTCTGGCCGACGAAGTCCTCTCTCTGGAGCGACCGCTGGCAGAGTCCGGAGCAACGGCTCCAGTCCGTCCATGCCGCGCTGCGGGCGGAGGGAGCCTGCGTCTGCGTCGGAGGCGAGCACGAGCGTTGGGACCTCGAGGTCCGCAGCGGAGCGCTCGGCGCCGCCCGTCTGCTCATGGGCCTCGAAGACGTTCCCGGCGGGCAGCTCATCCGGCTGCGGCTCTGGCCGCACGTCGCAGCGGCGGGACCGCTCTTGTCCGGGTTGTTCGCGGCGCTCAGCGTCGCTGCGCTCGCCGATCACGCCTGGCACGCGTCGGCGATCCTCGGACTGCTTTCGCTCCTCGGCGCGTTGCACGTCGTCGCGCAGGGCACGTCGGCAATGGCCACCCTCACTCGCGCACTGCAGCAGCTTCGCGACGAGAGGCATTGATGGGCAACGTCGCGCTCTACCGCAAGCTGCTCCGGCAGACGCTCCCGTATTGGGCGGGTATCGCCGGACTCCTCGCGCTAGAGCTGCTCGCCAGCGCGGTGGCGCTCCTCAATCCGGTACCGGTCAAGCTGGTCGTCGATTCCGTCCTCGGCACCCGGCCGCTGCCCGCGTTCCTCCAGCGGCTAGTCGTCGGATCGGCGGCGGATCCCGCGACGCCGATCCTGGCCCTTGCCATCGCGCTCTTGATCGCCGTCGCCGTGGTCGGACACGTAACGACACTCTCCAGCACGCTGTTGCGGTCTTCGGTCGGGGAGCGCCTGACGCTCGACTTCCGCGCGCGGCTGATGCATCAGGTCCAGCGCCTCTCGGTTTCGCGCCACGATTCGCGCGGAACCACGGACTCGCTCTACCGGATCCACCAGGACGCGCTCGCCATCCAGTCCATCACCACAGACGGCATCGTTCCCGCCGTCGCCGCCGCGACCACGCTGGTGACGATGATCGCCGTGACGGTGCGGCTCGATGGGCAGCTGGCGCTCGTCGCGCTGATCGTCTCGCCACCCCTCTTCTTCCTCCCCCGCATCTACCGCCCGCGCATGCGGAGCCAGTCCCTGCAAGCAAAGAAGCTGGAGAGCTCGGCGCTCGCCGTCGTGCAGGAAGCCCTCGGCGCGCTGCGCGTCGTCAAGGCCTTCGGCCAGGAGGCGCGCGAGACGGACCGGTTCCTCCGACGCTCGCGCGAAGGAATGGCGGCGCGCATGAGCCTCGCCCTCCTCGAGGGCCGCTATGGACTGCTGGTCGGCCTCACCACGGCGTTGGGCACCGCCGCAGTCCTGTTCGTCGGCGTGAGCCATGTCCGTTCCGGAGTGCTCACTCTCGGGCAGCTGCTGATCGTGATGGGATACGTGGCGCAGCTCTACGCACCGCTGAAGACCATCGGCCGCAAGACGGCCACCATCCAGTCCCACCTGGCGAGCGCCGAGCGCGCATTTGCGCTGCTCGACGAGTCGCCCGATGTGCCGGAGCGTCCTCACGCCCGCGCCATCGCGCATGCCACCGGCGGGGTCGCGTTCCGGCACGTGTGCTTTTCGTACGATGCGATCCGACCGGCGCTGGACGACGTGACGTTCGAGGTACCCCCTGGAGCGCGCGTCGGAGTGGTGGGCACGACCGGAGCAGGCAAGACCACGCTGCTCAGTCTTCTGACGCGCTTCTACGATCCTACCTCGGGGACCGTCCTGCTCGACGGCGTGGACGTGCGCGATTATCGGCTCGCCGACCTGCGTGACCAGTTCGCCCTCGTCCTCCAGGAGCCGGTGCTGTTCTCGACCAGCATCGCGGAGAACATCCGTTACGGCCGCCCGGAAGCGGATGACGTGGAGGTAATCCGCGCCGCCCAGGCAGCGGGCGCGCACGATTTCATCGTTCGCCTACCGCAGGGCTACGAGACAGCGGTCGGGGAGCGAGGGGCGCAGCTTTCGGGGGGCGAGCGGCAGCGCGTCGCGCTCGCGCGGGCGTTCCTGAAGGACGCGCCGATCCTGATCCTCGACGAGCCGACCAGCTCCGTCGACGTAAACACCGAGACTGCCATTCTGCAGGCGATGGAGCGACTGATGCAAGACCGCACGGCCTTCCTGGTGACGCACCGGCCAAGCGCGCTGAGGCCTTGCGATACGCTGCTTTATCTCGAGGCTGGACGTCTGGTGAGCGCGCCCGTCGCGACCGCGCTACAGGAAAAGTGACCATGCCCGACCTTCGCGGCGAAATTCGGCGCTCATTCCCGGTGCTCGACGAATGAAACCGGCGGACCCACCGGATTCGCGCGGCGTGGCCACGAGCTGGCTGGACGGGGCGGCGCTCGCCGAGGAACGGCGGGCGAGACTGCTCGCACATCCGGCGGTGCGCGCCTGGCGCGAGCTTGGCCACGAGCGCCTCGAGCCGGTGCGCGTCCTGCCGGGGAGGAAACATCCGGCATCCATGCAGAGCTGGCCCCTCTACCGCCTCGAGGGCGTCGGCGAAGATGGAAGGCCGGTGATCGCGAAATGGTGCAGCGCCGAGGGCGGCCGCGCCGAGCGCGTGATGTACGAAGAGATCCTGCCGGAAATGCCGCTGGAAGCGCCCCGCTGCTACGGGTTGGTCGAGGACCCGGGGTCCGGCGGCTTCTGGCTCTTCCTCGAGTATGTCGAAGGAGAGAAATACTCGCGCCTGGTCCCGCTCCATCGCGCGCTCGCCGCGCGATGGCTTGCGCTGCTCCACACCACCGCGTTGAGCGCCGCCGTCCGTGCTCGTCTCCCGGACGAACGGCCCGCGCGCCATCTCGCGCACCTGCGAGAGGCGCGGGATCGGATCCTGCGCCATCGCGCGAACCTGGCCCTCGGCGCGGACGAGGTGGGCTTCCTCGAGCTCCTCGTCGGGCGGCTCGACGAGCTCGAGGCGATCTGGGGCCGCGTGGAGGAGGCGTGCGAAGGTCTTCCGGCGGCCATCGTCCACGGCGACTTCAAAGGAGCCAACTTGCGGGTCCGGAGCGGCCGCGACGGCCCGGCGCTCGTCGCCTTCGACTGGGGAGAGTCGTCTTTCGGCGTGCCGGCTGTCGACCTGGCGCAGTCGTCGCTGCCCGCGAGCGGGCTGTGCGCGATCCCCGATCTCGAGATCTACGAATCCGTCATGCGCTCCCGAAACCGGAGGGTGGAGCGCAGGACGATCCAGAGGGTCGCGCAGTGCGGCACGATCTTCCGGGCGGTGGCGGCCATCCGCTGGGCGGCGTGCCGTCTCGAGACGGAATGGCCCGCGGTGGCGGTCCAGGAGATGAGGTTCTACGATGCCGACCTCGCCAACGTCCTTCGCGCGGCAGGGTGGGTTCGTTAGAACGCATCTCATCACTCAAGCCGAGAAATGATCGCGTTCAGCAGTAGCCGCAAAGCTGCCGGCCGCAGCGGTTAGCGAATTCGAGGCCCGTCTGAGGTGCGCACGCCCCCGGCAAGGGCGGCGTTCAGCGCGGCCTCGAGCACCCGCTTGGAGTCGAAATGCGTCTCGGCGATCGCTCTCGCCGCCCGACAGTGGTGCTCATAGTCGGCATTGATCCGTTCCAATGCGGCAGCGGCATCGTCGAGTGAGGCGAAGCGGAACATCCCGTCCCCGTTGGGCAGGTAAGAGCTCGGACCGGTGTCTTGCACGACGACCGGCTTCCCGCTGGCGAGATAGCACACGGTCCGGTCGCTGACCCACGCGTTCTGAAATTCCATGTACGCCGCTTTCGCGCAGCTGAACTCGCCGCGCGACCGCTGGATGTACGAGCGGTAGGCCTCGGGGCTCGCCGCGACCTGCGCCGAGTGCCGCACCCGCCAGCCGTTTTGAACGAGGCGCGCCAGGTCCTGTGCGTCGCGATCATCGGTGTAGAGGGCCAGTTCGAGAGGCTGGCTCGTGTGGCGCGGCAGCTCTGCGTACGGGAGAAACGCCACCCGTTTGGTGTTCTCGCGCAGGACGGTCTTGCCGTTCTCGGTGACCTTCAGCCAATCGGTCGTGGACCAGCTCGAGACGGTGGTAAAGGCCTCCGCCTGCGGGTCGTAGGTGAACGGCCACAGCTCGAGGCACACGGGCGGCCGGATGCGCTGCCAGCGCAGGCCGCAGTCGGAGAAGCGGGCGGCCGGCGTACCCACGGTTTCACCGGTCGTCAGGTAGCAGTCGTGGGCCGGCACCGCGAGTTGGCCCGTGCTCATCCAGAACTGAAGCAGTCCCGGGTCGATGTCGACGAGGGCGGTCCGCCGGGCGCGGGCGAGCAGACCGGGGTGGATCGCGTAGTGGAAGTTCAACAAGAGGTCGGCCCGTCGCAGCACGCCCTCCACTTCGGACGACTCGCAGCCGACGAACCGGAAAGACTCCGGACCCTCCGCTCTCCCTCGATTGGCTGAATAGAGGAGCGCCTTTCCTTCGAGACCGAAGCGCCTCATCCGCTCGAAGAACCTGGAAAGGAGAGTCGCCTCCTGAGCGGGATCTGGTGGCGGGCGGAACTGCTCCAGCCAGTAGACCTCGCAGCCGAGGCGACGCAATCCCTGAGCGTATTGCATGTACACCCAGAAGTGGCCGCCGCCATCGGGAAAGTTGGCGACCTTGTAGACTGAGATTACCACCGTGATCACGCCGCATCCCCCGATACTGGCGTGGCGGCGGCGGAGGCGGCGAGCGTCGGCAGGTCGCGGAACCCGATGAGGCGGATGCCCCTCTCCAGGAACGCCCGACGCAGTCCGGGTTCGCACAACGTTCGCAATTCCACCTCTCGTTCGGCCGCGTAACTCGAGGGGAACCCCGGTTCCACATAGCCGGGGTGGCAATTGAGCTCGATGATACCCTCCCCGACGTCCGCATCCAGGAGCCGCAGGAGCCCCTCGACGCCGATCTGCTCGAGATGAGTCTCGCCGCCCCACTGACCGTAGAACTTCGGAAAATGCCGAACACCGGAGTGGCCCCTCACTGGCACTCCGACGCGCCGGCCCCACGGGAGCAGTCGAGAGAGGACTCGGGGGTCGCGATGCACGTCGTGGTGTGTATCGACGTGCGTGGGCGCGGAGCCGACGAGCTCCACGAACCGCGTGTGCTGGCGCCCGATCTCCGCGGGAACGCGCTCGGGCTCGACCGCGTCGAGCTCCAGATGCAGTCCAAGGCTCAGCGCCGGGCACCCGCGCGCGAGCGCGACCGCCTCCGCGCACGCCGGCCGGTCCACCATCAAGCTCGTGCTCGTCACGACACCGCTGCGATGTGCCTCGACGATGCCGCGGTTGATCCCTCGGCTGATCCCGAAGTCGTCTCCTGTGACGATGAGCCATTTCATGGAGCCCTCACTCTGCTAGCGGCGGGCGGAGCTTTTCGAGCCAGCGCTCGTAATCCATGATCTCCCCGATCGCCCACGCGGCGCCATCGTTCAGGACCGCCATCGCGTCGAACAGGATGCAGTGGGCGCAACGAGCGCTCTCCGCGGTGTGGAAGAGCAGGTTCAGCTCTGCGGTTCCAGGCAGAGGGCGGCCCGCGCGCTCCGCGGCGGCGCGATAGCGCTCGAGCAGCCACGGCCGCTCCTCCGCAGCCGACCGGTACAGGAAGGTGGAGAGGTCGTAGCTGAAGGGACCGGCACCGACGTGGTCCCAGTCGATGAGCCGCGCGCGCGGGGCGCCGTTGGCCGTGCACACGAAGACGTTCTTGGGCCAGAGGTCGCCGTGCAGCAGCGTCTCCGGGCCCGCCTCCTCCATCGCCCGGACGCGCCGGGGCGCGTCCTCGCGTAGGTCGTACAAATGGTGCAGCAGGCGCTCCCGGGCTCCGGCGAACTCCGGCGGCGCCACACGAGGCGGGGTCACCAGGGCTTCTAGCGCGGCGATGGCATCCCGGAGATTCGCCGTGAAGAAGTGCGCTCCCTGGTCGCGCGCACGCCAGCGCACCTCGGGCAGGAGCGGGTGGCCCGCCGCACGCGTGTGGAGCTCGGCGATGAAATCGATCGCGGCCGCCAGACGTTCTGGCTGCCGGTTTGTGGCGAGCGTTTCGTGGCCGAGATCCTCGTAAACGTGCCAGACCCAGCACCCGTCCCGTGGCGCCGCGGCTCCCAGCAGCTGCGGGCAACGGTCCCCGAAGCCGAGCGCGGGCAGCCAGCGCTCCGCGACGAGGCGGTCCGTCTGTGCGGTCGCGGGTTCGAGGCGCTTGAGCACGAGGCTCTGCCCGGATCCCAGGCGCAGCCTGTACACTTCCCTCTTCAGCATCTCGAGCCGGATCGACGCCTCGGCGTCGAGGCTGGGGCGCATCGTCTCCCACAGCAGCTCGCAGATCTCCGCCGCGCCGGGTTCCTGCATCTCCCCGAGGGAGCGCTCCAGTCGCTCGCGCAAATGGATGGCCCTGCTCGTCACACCGGGCATTTCCCCCACCTCCATGCCTGCCTGGTTGGCGCCCTTCATGATCACTCCAGCGCTCTCTCCAGCACCCGCGCGACGACGCTGCGGCCATCGAAGTATTGCTCGGCCAGCGACCGCGCCGATCGACAGTGCCGCTCGTAGTCCGCCTCGACGGCGGCCAGCGCCTGCACTGCTTCGTCCATGGAGCGGAACCGGAAGAGGCCCTCGGCGTCGGGCAGAAAGCGGCTCGCCCCGGTGTGCTGGACGACCGCAGGCTTTCCGCTGGCGAGATAGCAGAGCGTGCGATCGCTGATCCATGCGTTGGCGAACTGGATGCAGTAGGGCTTCACGCAGCTGAACTCCCCTCGCGATCCCTGGATGTAGGCGCGGTACTGCTCTGGGGTCGCGCTGACATCCCATGCCTCGCGAAGCTTCCACCCGAGAGGCTCGAGGCGCGCTTGCCACTCCGGGTAGTGCTCGCCCAGGCACACGGCCAGCTCGAGCTTCGCGGGGGTCCGCGACGGGAGGGCCGCGTATTCGAGAAATGCCACGTTCTTCTCGTTCGAGAATGTCTCCCCATGGAACTCGAACGTCCCTCCCCACCAGTGCGTGACCGTCGTGTACGGCCTGGCGGGGCCAGCGCGGACTTCGGGCCACTCCGGAAGGAACACGGGCGGGGCGGTGTAATGCCACCGGAGGCCGCAGTCAGGAAAGCGGGCCGAGGGCGTGCCGACGGTCTCGCCGATGGTGAAGTAGATGTCGTGGCGCGCTAGAGGGATCTCGCGTGTGGTCACCCACACCTGGGAGAGGGCGGGGTCGGTGTCGATCAGCGCAGCGCGGCGGAACCGGTTCACCACCGCCGCGGGCTGGGAGTGCCAGAGATTCAGGAGCAGGTCGGCGCTCGCGGCAGCGTCCAGATCGAGATAACGGGAGGCCAGGTCGTCGGGAAGCGCCTCCCCGTTCATGGCGAAGAGGGCCAGCGCGTCCCCCAGGCCGAAGGGCGTAAGGCGTGCCTTGAGTTTGGCGGCGCACGTCCGCGCGTCGCCACCGCGCCGGCGGCGGCGCGCCGCTGCCGAGGTGTCCCGATCATCGAGATCGACGCCCTCCAGCCAGATCACGCGGCAACCCAGCGCACGGAGGCTCAGCGCCCACTGGAGGTAGACCCAGAGGTGCCCGCCGCCGTTCGGGTAGGCGATCGTATTCGCCGGCGCCATGCAGACGGTGACGCTCATC
>MNFJ01000188.1:0-427 GCA_001918155.1 Deltaproteobacteria bacterium 13_1_40CM_4_68_19 | reverse complement strand
GCCGCACAGTCACCTCGATCCGTGCAGGGCAGCGCGTAGCACATCCCCGCCATCCTCTGCTAGATGTCCTTTCTGACGTTGTTCACGCGGCCTCCACGCGACCAACTGAGCGGCAGGACCTCGCGCCAGTTCCGAGCTCGCGATGCGGCACTGCGCGTGCGTCGCCAAGCAGCGCGGGAACGTGTCAGCGATCGGTGGTCTCGAGGGCAGGTTGGGTCATCTGGTTTGCGTCCCTGTGGAGGTCATTGAGGAGTGAGGTCGTCCGCTCCACCATTAGCGTGGCAACGGCCTCGATTCTTCAGCCAGTTCTCGCGCGACGCCCACGAACGCCCTGAGTGCCGGTGACACCTGCGCCCGGCTCGGGAAGTACAAGAACAACCCTGGCACGAGCGGCGCGTACTGCTCCAGGACGAGACATAGCGTCCCG
>MNFJ01000011.1 GCA_001918155.1 Deltaproteobacteria bacterium 13_1_40CM_4_68_19 | reverse complement strand
GGCGTGCGCAGGCGTCTCGCCACCATCTCCGAGGAGGTCGACGAGCTGGACCGGCTGGTGGCCGACGTGCTCACCGCGACCAGGCTGGATCTCGCGGCCTTGCCGCTGCGCAAGGTCCGCACCGATCTGGCGATGCTGATCGATCGGGCACGGCTGCGCGCGCTGGCGCTCGATCCGTCCTTGCCCATGGATCTGGAAGTCGAGCCCGGGTTGTCGATCGAGGCGGACGAGGCGCTGCTGTCGCGTGCGCTCGACAACCTGCTCGACAACGCCCGCAAGTACGGCAACGGGAGCGCGGTGGAGGTGCGGGCGCGGCGGGAGGGAGAGGACGCGGTCCTGTCGGTGCGGGATCGGGGCCCGGGGATCGCGGAAAAGGACTTGCCGCACGTGTTCGACCCGTTCTTCCGGGGAGAGGGTGCTCCGGGTCTCGCGACGGGCTTCGGTCTCGGCCTTGCCCTCGCGCGGCGCGTCGCCGAGGTGCACGGCGGCACCGCGCGCGCGCAGAATGCGGAGGAAGGGGGCGCCCGGATCGAGCTGCGGCTTCCCCTGAACGGGATCAGGGCCGCGGATGCGGCCCGGGCGGGCTGACCGTAGCGGGAGGCGCCTGCAAGAGCCGATCGAGCAGCTCGCGCGCGGTCCGGGCGTGGACGAGCCGCAGAGCGGGGCGGACGAATCCCTCAGCGCTCATGTGCTGGAGGAATGCGAACAGCGGGCCGAAGTAGCCGTCGACGTCGAGCAGCCCGATCGGCTTCTCGTGCAGCCCGAGCTGTCCCCAGGTGATCGCCTCGAAGAGCTCGTCCATCGTGCCGCACCCGCCCGGGAGCGCCACCACCGCGTCCGAGAGGGCGGACATCACCGCCTTGCGCTCGTGCAGCGACCCGACGATGCGCAGCTCGGTCAACCCGGTATGCGCGATCTCCCGGGTGGTCAGGGCCCGCGGCAGCACGCCCACCACCTCCGCGCCGCCCGCCAGCGCCGCGTCGGCGCACGCGCCCATCAGCCCGCACGAGGCGCCGCCATAGACCAGGCCGTGTCCCCGCCGCGCGATCTCCGCGCCGAGCTCGTGCGCGGAGATCAGGTACGAGTCGCGGTCGCCGTCGTTCGATCCCGCGAAGACGCAGATGCGAAGCATGGCCGCGAGGCTATCACTTCCCCAGCACGCGCTCGAACACGCCGTCGACGTGGCGCAGCGCCCGCTCGAGGTCGAAGCAGGCAGCCAGCTCGGCTGGCTTCAGGAGCTTCTTCACCTCCGGGTCCTCGGCGAGCAGCGAGCGGAAGTCCCGGTCCTCGTCCCAGACCTTCATCGCGTTCCGTTGCACGACCGCGTACGCGGCCTGCCGCTCCATGCCTTTGCCGACCAGGGCGAGCAGGACCGGCTGCGAGAAGATGAGGCCGCGGGTGAGCTCGAGGTTCTCGCGCATGCGCTCGGGGAAGACGCGCAGCCCCTCCATCAGGCCGGCGAAGCGATGCAGCATGAAATCCAGCGTGACCGTGGCGTCGGGACCGATCACGCGCTCGACGCTCGAGTGGCTGATGTCGCGCTCGTGCCAGAGCGGGACATCCTCGAGGGCGGAGAGGGCGTAGCCGCGCAGCAGCCGCGCGAGCCCGCTCAGGTTCTCCGAGAGGACCGGATTGCGCTTGTGCGGCATCGCCGAGGAGCCCTTCTGGCCCCTGCCGAACGCCTCCTCCGCCTCCCGGACTTCCGTCCTCTGCAGATGGCGGATCTCCACGGCGAACTTCTCGATCGATGCACCCGCCAGCGCGAGCGCGGCGAAGTACTCCGCATGCCGATCGCGCTGGATGATCTGCGTCGAGGCGGGGGCGGCCTTGAGGCCCAGCGCGGCCATGGCTTTCTCCTCGATCGCGGGCGACAGGTGCGCGAAGGTGCCCACCGCGCCCGAGAGCTTGCCGACCGCGATCCCCTCGCGCGCGCGTTCCAGCCGTGCCCTGGCGCGCGCCAGCTCGTCGGCCCAGACGACCAGCTTCCACCCGAAGGTGGTCGGCTCGGCATGGATTCCATGCGAGCGCCCGATGCACGGGGTGCGCTTGTGCTCGAGGGCGCGCTTCACCACCGCTTCCCGCGCCTTGTCGATGCCGGCGACGAGGATGCCGGCGGCGTCGCGCAGCAGGATGGCGAGCGAGGTATCGAGCACGTCAGAAGAGGTCATCCCGAAATGCAGGTGGCGCGCGGCCGGTCCGATGCGCTCCTCCAGGAAGGTGAGGAAGGCGATCACGTCGTGCCGGGTCGTCTTTTCGATCTCGTCGATCCGCGCCGCGTCCGCCGCCGTGAAGCTGCCGCCCTTCTTCGCGCACTCCTCGATCGCATCGCCCGGCACCAGGCCGGCCTGCGCCATCGCCCTTCCCGCGGCGATCTCCACCTGCAGCCAGGTCTGGTAGCGGCGCTCCGGGGTCCAGAGCGCGACCATCTCGGGACGGCTGTAGCGGGGGATCATCTCGCGCTCTCTATACAGCGAACAGGGCCAGTTGGCGGGCCCGGCGCAGGGGGAGGGCGCGGGAGGGTTCGAGGAGGACCGGGTCGAGGGCGCGGGATTGGGAGCCGATGCAGAGGCGGGTGCAGGTGCCGTGCTTTTCCAGCACGCGCTCGGCGGCGCGGCGGGCGTGCGTTTCGGTGTTGTTGTGCTCGGAGAGGTGCGCGAGCACCAGGTGCCGGAGCCCGCCGTGCAGGATCTCTTGGAGTAAACGCGCGCCCTGCTCGTTCGAGAGGTGCCCGCGGTCGCTGCGGATGCGCTGCTTCAGCGACCACGGGTAGGGGCCTTCGGCCAGCATCCGCAGGTCGTGGTTCATCTCCAGCACCAGCGCGTCGAGCCGGTGGAGCGCGCGCACGATCCCGCGGTTCACCGAGCCGAGATCGGTGATCACCGCCGCGCGGGTCGCGCCGTCCTCGACGACGTACGCGACGGGCTCCCAGGCGTCGTGCGGCAGCGCGATGGGAGTGACGGTCAGCCCGTCGAGCCGCACCGGCACGCCGGCGCGTACCGCCAGGCGCAGCTCCTCCGGCGGCGGATCGCGCAGCGACCGCGTCGTGCCCCGGGTAGCGTGCACGCGCACCCCGAGGCGGCGGGCGAGGATTCCCGCGGCGTGGGAGTGGTCCGCGTGCTCGTGCGTGAGGAACACATCCGTGAGGTCACGGACGTCGAGGCCCGCGCCCTTGCACCGCCGCGCCGTCTCCCGCAGCGGAAGCCCGGCGTCGATCAGGATCCGCGTCGCGCCGGCGTCCACCCACACGCAGTTGCCTCCGCTGCCGCTGGCGAGGACGCAAAGGCGCACTGAACGCATGTACCAGCAGCGATCGCCTGCTTGCAAGGGCAGCGGAGGCGCTCCTGCTGCTTTCGCGCGCCGCGTTGTGCTACAGAACCCGCCATGCCCCGGACGAAAAAATCGATCAAGAACCGCAGCAAGGTGAAGAGGCAGGCGCTGAAGCGCAAGCGCGCGCGGCGCAAGAAGGGGCTGCGGCGGGGAATGCGCGCGCGGTAACGACAGGGGGACACCATTTCAATGGTGTCCCCGTCGCGGGCGGTATCAGCGAACGTTCATCCTGATTCCGTTCTGGGGGCGCAGCGTGATGCTGGGCTCCAGCTCCACGCCGCCCCCGGGCACCAGATCGAACCGCAGCCGCTGAGCGAGCGTCGCCAGCACCAGCTCCGCCTCCAGGGTCGCGAACGCATTGCCGATGCACATGCGCGGGCCGCCGCCGAAGGGAAGATACGCGCCCCGCGGCGGCTCGTCGGCGAAGCGCTCGGGGTCGAATCCTTCCGGATCCTCCCACAGCCCGGGATGGCGGTGTACGACGTACGGGCTGATGAAGAGGACCGATCGCGCGGGGATCTGGTAGCCGGCGATCTCGTCGGGCCCGATCACGGACCGCGCGATGATCCACGCCGGCGGGTACAGCCGCATGGACTCCTGCAGGATCCTCCGCGTCAGCGTCAGCCTCGGTAGATCGTCGACCTGCGGACTGCGGCCGCCCAGCACGCGCTGCAGCTCCGAGCGCAGCTCGCGGAAGGCCGCGGGGTACCGCGAGAGCAGCAGCCAGGTGAACGTCAGCGCATTGGCGGTGGTCTCGTGGCCGGCGAGGAGGATCGTCATCGCCTCGTCGCGGAGCTGGCGGTCGTCCATCGCTTCCCCGGTCTCGGCGTCGCGCGACTCGATCAGCATCGAGAGCAGGTCGCCCCGGTCCCCGGGGCTCTTTCGCCGCTCCGCGATCATCCGCAGCACCACGTCGTCCAGGGTAGCCAGCGCGCGGCGGAACCTGAGGTTCTCGCGGGTGGGTACGAGCGGAGGCAGGTCGAGGATGCGGCTGGTGCGCTCGTTCGCGATCGCGAGCAGGTACGCGAGCGCCGCGCCCACCTCGTCGGCCGCGTCGGTCGGATCGTAGGCGAGCAGCGTTTCTCCGACGACGCGCAGGGTGAGCCGCATCATCTCGTGGTGCATGTCGATCTCGAGGCCGCGCCGCGACTCCAGATCCGCCGCCGCATCCTCCGCCGCGCGCACCATGGCCTGTGCGAAGCCCGCGATGCGCTGCCGATGGAAGGCCGGTTGGGCGATGCGGCGCTGCCTCTTCCAGGTCTCGCCCTCGCTGGTGAGCAGCCCGTTGCCGAGGACGCGTCGGAGATTGCGGTAGCCGCGCGTCTGCTTGCCGTAGTTCTTGTTGTTCTCCGCGAGCACGTGGTTCACGCCGGCGGGAGAGCTGACGAGGTGACCGACCATCGATCCGAAGCGGAACCTGACCACCTCGCCGTAGTCACGGAACGAGTCCATGAACAGCGCGATCGGATCGCGGCGCGCCCGCGGCAGGCTCCCCAGGATCGGATGGCCGCGCAGCCCCGGCGCGGGGCTGCGGGCGTTGCGATCGAGGATGTCCGCCAGCGTCAGCATGCGCTCATTCCCGGCCGGTGTGGCCGAACCCGCCTCCGCCGCGGCCGGTGGGCGGCAGCGACGCCCGCTCGAGCATCTCGGCGCGCTCGACGCGCGCGATCACAAGCTGAGCGATCCGGTCGCCGCGCTGGATCGTCACCGAGCGCTGACCGAGGTTGGCGAGGATCACGGCCAGCTCGCCGCGGTAATCGCTGTCGATGGTGCCGGGGCTGTTCAGGCAGGTGACCCCTTCCCGCAGCGCGAGGCCGGAGCGCGGCCGCACCTGTCCTTCGAACCCAGGCGGGATGGCGACGACCAGGCCGGTTGGCACCAGCGCGCGTTCGCCCGGCGCCAAAGAAACGGCGGCGTCGGCTCGCAGGTCCAGGCCAGCCGCTCCGTCGGTCGCGTGCGAGGGCAGCGGCAACGGCTCGCCGCGCGCGGGCGAGATGCGCATCACTTCGATTCGCAAGCTCATGCGTTGTTCATTTAGCACGCGATTCCGCCGCCCATCTGGTCCCTTTTCGCGCAGATCGCTAGAGTATCGCTCCCCTTGGGAGCAGGAGGCCCCGGCATGGCTGAAAAGGGCGAGCGCATCATCAGGGTCCCGGACGAGTTCGCGAAGAAGGCGCACATCGGCAGCATGGAGAAGTACCGCGCGCTCTACGACCGCTCGGTGTCGGACCCGGACGCGTTCTGGAGCGAGCAGGCCGAGCGGATCACCTGGTTCAAGAAGTGGAAGACGGTCTCGAAGTACGACTTCCACACGGCGACGATCGAGTGGTTCATCGGCGGCAAGCTCAACGCCAGCGTCAACTGCCTGGACCGTCATCTGAAGGGGCCGCGCCGGGAAAAGCCGGCCCTCGTCTGGGAAGGCGACTCACCGGGCGAGTCGCGCACGCTCAGCTACCTCGAGGTCTACAAGGAGACCTGCAAGTTCGCCAACGCCCTGAAGCGCCTGGGCGTCAAGAAGGGCGATCGCGTCACCATCTACCTGCCGATGGTGCCCGAGCTCCCCATCGCGATGCTCGCTTGCGCGCGCATCGGCGCGATCCACAGCGTGGTGTTCGGCGGGTTCTCCGCCGAGTCGCTCAAGAACCGGATCCAGGACTGCGGCAGCGAGGTGGTGATCACGGCCGACGGCGGCTATCGCGGCGGCCGCATCGTTCCGCTGAAGCAGACCACCGACGAGTCGCTCAAGGAATGCCCGGACGTGAAGACGGTCGTGGTGCTCAAGCGGACTGGCAAGGAAGTGCCGTTCAACAAGGGACGCGACCATTGGTGGCACGACCTGGTGCGCGACGTTCCCGCGGAGTGCGAGCCGGAGCAGATGGACGCGGAGGACCCGCTGTTCATCCTCTACACCAGCGGCTCGACCGGGAAACCCAAGGGCGTGATGCACACGACCGGCGGATACATGGTCTATGTCGCGCTCACGCACGAGCTGATCTTCGATCTCCGCGAAGACGACAAGTACTGGTGCACGGCCGACGTCGGGTGGGTGACCGGGCACAGCTACATCGTCTATGGCCCGTTGGCGAACGGAGCGACCAGCCTGATGTTCGAGGGGGTTCCGCAATACCCCGACTGGGGGCGCTTCTGGGACGTCGTCGACAAGCACAAGGTGACCATCCTGTACACCGCTCCCACCGCCATCCGTGCCATCGCGCGCGAGGGCGAAGGCCCGGTGAAGTCGCGCAGCCGCAAGAGCCTGCGCCTCCTCGGGACGGTGGGCGAGCCCATCAACCCCGAAGTCTGGCTCTGGTACTACAACGTCGTCGGCGACGGCCGGTGCCCGGTCGTCGATACTTGGTGGCAGACGGAGACCGGCGGCATCCTCATCACGCCGCTTCCGGGCGCCATCGCGCAGAAGCCCGGGTCGGCGACGCTCCCGTTCTTTGGCGTCCTACCCGCGATCGTGGACGACCAGGGCAAGGTCCTGGAAGGGCCCGCCACCGGCAACCTCTGCATCTCGCGTCCGTGGCCTGGGATCATGCGCGGGGTGTTCGGCGATGCCGATCGCTTCCGCAAGACGTACTTCACCACCTTCCCGGGCCTCTACTTCACCGGCGACGGCTGCCGCCGCGACGAGGACGGCTACTACTGGATCACCGGCCGCGTCGACGACGTGATCAACGTCAGCGGCCACCGCCTCGGCACGGCGGAGATCGAGAGCGCGCTGGTCTCGCATCACGACGTGGCGGAAGCGGCCGTGGTGGGCTTCCCGCACGAGATCAAGGGACAGGGCATCTACGCGTACGTGACCCTCAAGCAGGGCGTCGATCCCACGGAGAAGCTGCGCACCGATCTGGTCCAGCACGTCCGCAAGGTCATCGGACCGCTGGCCTGCCCGGACGTGATCCACTGGGCACCCGGCCTGCCGAAGACCCGCTCCGGCAAGATCATGCGGCGGATCCTGCGCAAGATCGCGGCCGACGAATTCGACACCCTGGGCGACACTTCGACGCTGGCGGATCCGTCGGTGGTGGACAGCCTGGTCAAGGAAAAGAAAGCCCGCGACCGGAAGTAGTCCCCTTACCGCTCGTTATTGCTCATTGAGCCGGTGGGCGAGGTCGTCCGCCGCTTTCTGCTGGTCGCGTTCGAGCTGCTTCGCCTTCTCGCGGACGTTGTCGAGCTGGCGGCGCGGGGCGCTGTGAGCTTCGGTATCGCGACCCGCAGTGCCCGTGAGGGCCGTCCGGACGGCAAATGCGACCGCGGCCAGACCCAGAAGCAGGACGAGGATTTTCCCGAGGCTCATTTCCGCAGGGTCGCACCGCGATGGCAAGGTCGCAAGAAACTGGAATCCGCCGCTGCTACAGGGACCCGATGAAGGATATGATTCAGCGATGTCTCCGGTGAGCAACGCAGGACGAGATTGCGCACGCGGTGCCCGGGCGCGATCAGTGCCAAATCAAGTTGCGGCGAACGACGAGCCGGGACCAGATTGAGGAGGTGTCTGACGACAAGCCGCGGCGGGCGCTGGTCCTCTCCGGCGGAGGCAGCAAGGGCGCGTTCGAAGCAGGTGTGCTGCAACGGCTGATGGGAGAGGAGCAGCGCGATTACGATCTGCTCTGTGGAACCTCCGTGGGCGCGATCAACGCCGCCTACGTGGCGCAGACCCCGCTCGGGCAGCCGCGCGAGGCCGCCGCGAAGCTGCGCGCGCTCTGGGACACCGTCACAACCGAGAAGGTACACCGGCGCTGGTTTCCGTTCGGGAACGTCGCGGCGTTGTGGAAGACGTCGGTGTACGACTCCGAGCCGCTCCACAGATGGATCCGATCGGACCTGGACGCCGCCGCGGTGCGGGCATCCGGGCGCCAGCTCCGCATCGTCTCGGTCTCGCTTGGTACAGGCGAGACCTTCGTTGCGAACGAGCAGACGCCCGGCCTCGCCGAATGGGTGATCGCCTCGTCGGCTTTCCCGGTCATGCTGACGCCCGCGTCGATCGGCAGCGACCTGTGGACGGACGGTGGGCTCCGCACCGTGACGCCCCTGGGCGAGGCCATCCGGGCCGGCGCGGACGACATCGACGTGGTCCTCTGCTCGGATCCTTTCGCCAAGTCCCCTTTCGAGGTGAAGGATGCCCACGCGATCCCCCAGCTCCTGCTGCGCTCGATCGACGTCATGAACGGCGAGGTGAACCGCGCGGACCTCCGCATCGCGGGACTGAAGAACGATCTTTCCCAGCTCCGTCCGGAGTACCGGAAGGTGAAGATCCGCCTCTTCCAGCCCAGCGCGCCGCTGCCGTTCGATCCGCTAGACTTCGACCCGGGCAACCTGCGCAAGATGATCGACGCCGGATATGCGCAGTCGGCGATCTTCGCCGCCGTGTAGCGGGGAG
>MNFJ01000019.1 GCA_001918155.1 Deltaproteobacteria bacterium 13_1_40CM_4_68_19 | reverse complement strand
CTGCTCACGTCCGCGCTCGACTCGGAGGACGCGAGGAAGCGCAAGCGCAAGGCCTGACGGTTCATTGCCCCGTGCGGACGGCGCGCGTGCGGGGCGAGAAGCGAGCGGCGGCGCCGCGCGAACGGAACCGCCGCTATAGATCGCGCCCTCACGAGGAAGGACACGACCATGACTCTGCTCGCGGAGCGCCGACAGTCGCGCAGGAAGGCGGTGCGGTCATGAAGCGCAGGCAGCCGACCGATGTGATCGATCTCACCTCCGCACGCGCCGGCCGCGAACAAGCCGAAGCCGCCTTGGAGCGCGTCCGTGCTTTCGCAGGAGCGGCTCTCGCAGCTCCCTGACGGCCGGCCTGCCTCTTGGCATGCGCTGCCGAGCGCCGGCCCCGCAAAGAGACCCGAACGTTTGGGACCACCACCAGTGAGCTGGAAGAGCTTCGCACCTGGCTGCTCGCCGAAGGGTGCACCCATGTGGGGATGGAATCGACCGGGCCGCCCTCCTTCCTTTTTCTTTCCCCCCGATCACCAAGGTAAGACCCGACCCCGTTACCCCGGTGGTTGGGGGAGCGGGGTCGGGTCTCACCGCAGGTGCGCGATCACCTGTGCAGTCACCCGAAAGAGGGGCGGCCGGGGCCAGGCATTTCAATGGGATGCCCGATCTTGCCTGCCTCCGAGCCTGCCTTCGAGAGTGCCTTTCAGGGTGCCTGGTTTGACTACCACCCTCGAAAGCAGGCGCGAAGGCAGTCTCGAAGGCACCCTCGAAGGCGGCGCCACCACGTGGTGCCAGGACATCGCTTACACTCTTGGTTGCGGTTCAGCGGCGCGCGCGCAGTGCCGCCTCGCGAGCTCGGAAGTGCCGCGAAGTCCTGCTGCTGAGGTGGTCGCGCATGGCGGCGATGACGCGCATGCGCTCCGGCCCGGGAGAGAGGCGACGGAGCTGCTTGGCGTAGGATTTCACGGACTCACTCGCTGATGGGTGGAAATCGATCTGGGCTCCCATTGCACCGGCGACGCGGTTGAGCGTGTCGATGGTCGGGTTCGAGTCGGGGCTTTCGAGCTGGGCGATCGCGGGCTGGCTGACGCCGGCGAGCTTGGCGAGCTCGGCTTGGGTCAGGCCCAGGTCCTCACGCATCCAGCGTAGCTCCAGTTTCACGGCGAGCTTCGGATCGACCGGCACCCAGAGCACCGTTCCCTTCCGCGCCTTGAGCGAGCGAGGAGGACGCGGCGGGAGCATGCGCTGCTGCAGGTGCGACTCGAGCCACAACTCCAGCGCTTCCTTCGCCTCGTGCTCGATGTCCCGCCCTGGAGGCGCGAAGGTCTGGCAGCCGGGGCAGGTCGGGAAGTCTGCCAGCACGTTCTTGCCTTCCTTGGTCACGACTGCCGGGTAGCGCATGGTCATCTCCGCAACTTGATGCCCGCTGCCTTCTCGATGCTCTTCAGCGTGCCGATCGGCAAGTCGCCCGGGTGCATCGGGACCGTCACCAGACCGGACTTGGTCGGGTGGCGGTACTGCGCGTGCGAGCCCTTCGTACGCACGAGAAGCCAGCCGTCGGCCCTCAGGGCCACCCCGACCTCCCGTGCGGTCATGCTTTAGACATCATAAGGTTTACCTTATGTCCAGTCAACACCACTAGCTCGGAGACAATGCTGTTACTAGCATTTGTGACTCATCTTTGCTAGCCTCATCGCATGGCACGCACTCCTCGTAGCATCGAGCTGTCCAACATCAGCGTCCGGGTTCCGCTCGAGGTTCGGGCCTGGCTCGACCAGCGGATGAAGGAGACCGGCCGGCAGTCACTGAACGAGGTGGTGAACGATCTCATCGAGGACGCGCGCTCGTGGTATCGGCTGCCGGAGCCCATGATGGAGGCCTTGGACCGCGACCGGAAGAGCCGCAAGACGAAGGACTTCCGAGAGTATGTCGTCAATCTCCTCCTGGAGAGATACGTAGAGATGCATAAATGAGTCATGTATGTGTTGACTAGACTCTGGCGTGAGCTGTAGTGTTCGAAGCACCATGAACACAGCAGAGCAACTCCGGAACCGTCTCTGGGATGCGCGCGAGGCTGCGAGCTTCCTGAAGGTGTCGCGCTCATGGATCTACGCGCGTGTCGAGCGCGACGAGATGCCGTACATTCGGGTCGGCGGGCTGATCCGCTTCGTCCCTTCTCAACTGCGCGACTGGGCATTCACAAAGGATCGCATCAAGGGCTGACATGGCGAGCGTCTAAAGGAAAGGCGGTCGCTGGTGGATGCGCTTCAAGGACGCTGACGGCCGCTGGCGCGGCGCGCCCGCGAAAGGCCAGGACGAAGCCCGCCGCGCGCCTGGAAGCCCTCGAACGCGAGAGGCTCGCGCGCCAGCAGCGCGAAGGCCTTGTGCCGAGCGACGACAACCGCCGGCGCACCTTCGGCGAGCTCATGAACTTGTGGCAGGAGCGCTACGGGTCGCGGTTGCGGTCGCAGACGATCAAGCTCTCTGTCGAGAAGCACCTGCGTCCCGCCTTAGGCAAGCTGCTCCTCGGCGGCGCCGCGGCCGCCCTTCCCGCCCTGCTCAACTCGAAGATCGGTGAGCTCTCCCCGTCGAGCCTGAACCACCTCCGAGCGTACTGCCATCGGCTCTATGCGGTTGCGTCGATGCGCTCCGTCGGCTGGTGGATGGGCCCGAACCCGGTGAGCCGCCTTGAACTCCCGAAGTTCAAGGAGCCCAAGCGGAAGCGCCCGACCGTCGCCGCAGAACATGTGCCGCGCGTGCTGGCTGCGCTCTCGCCCGAGTGGCGGCCGTTGTTCGCAACGGCGCCGGCGCCGGTGGTCCCGCTCCGAAAAACTGCGACCTTTTCTACCAATTTGCTACCGGGAGCCACTTTCCCAAAAGACGAGGCCCCTGACCGCCTCGCTTTCGCGAGGAAGATCAGGGGCCTCCAATGGTCGGGGCGACTGGATTTGAACCAGCGACCACTTGCACCCCAAGCAAGTGCGCTACCAGGCTGCGCTACGCCCCGGTACGGGTCCAGCGGGGGCAGCGTCGTAACATCCGCCCCTGGACCCGTCAATCGCGGAAGCGAGCTTCAGGCGCTCTTGTTCAGGGCGTTCTTCAGCACCTGTGAAGGCCGGAACGTGAGGACGCGGCGGGCGGAGATCTCGATCTCCTGTCCGGTCTGCGGGTTGCGGCCGACGCGGGACTTCTTCTCGCGCACCACGAAGTTCCCGAACCCGGAAAGCTTGATCTTTTCGCCGCGCTCCAGCGTGTCCTTCAGCGTGTCGAACACCATCTCGACGATCTCGGCGGACTCCTTCTTGGAGAACCCGACTTTGCTGCACACGCTGTCGATGACGTCAGCCTTGGTCATGCGAAGACACTACACGGACACCGCCAACTCGGTCAAACCCCGAAGGAAATAGCCCTCTCTCGCTTGCCTGACGCGATGCGTCTAACCAACCCCTCGGATGGCGCGCGCCCGCTCCGCCGCGCACAATGGCGCCATGGGCTCACTGCGCATGCCTGCTGCCGCCGAAGCGCTTCCGGGCCGGGACGAGCCGATGCGCGTCCCACCGAGGCATACCGTCCTTGGCACCCCGCTGCTGCCGCCGTTTCCGGAAGGCTCGGAACGGGCTGTCTTCGGGATGGGGTGCTTCTGGGGCGCCGAGCGCAAGTTCTGGGAGCTGGACGGCGTTTACACCACGGCGGTCGGCTATGCCGGCGGGTACACGAAAAATCCCACCTATCGGGAGGTGTGCTCCGGGGGCACCGGCCACGCGGAGGTCGTTCTCGTCGTGTACGACCCGAAGCGCGTGAGCTACGCCGAGCTGCTGCGCACGTTCTGGGAGAGCCACGATCCCACCCAAGGTATGCGCCAGGGGAACGACGTCGGAACGCAATATCGATCGGCCATCTACACGACGTCCAAGGCGCAAAGCGAAGCGGCGGAGGCATCGCGCGAGCAGTACCAGGCCGCGCTCGCGAAAGCGGGGCATGGGCGGATCACGACGGAGATCGCCCCCGAGCCGGCGTTCTATTACGCCGAGGACTACCACCAGCAGTACCTGGGGAAGAATCCGGGCGGCTACTGCGGGATCGGCGGCATCGGCGTGTCTTGTCCGGCAGGCGTTTCACGCTGAGGCTCTGCTACCCTGCGCACGATGCAGTTCTGGTTCGACTTCGGTTCCACTTACAGCTACGTCGCGGCGCTTCGTATAGAGGATGAGTGCGCCCGGGCTGGTGTGGCGGTGGAGTACAAGCCGTTTCTGCTGGGGCCGATCTTCACGGAGCTGCTGGGCATCAAGGACTCCCCCTTCAACGCGCAGCCGGTGCGCGGCAGATACATGTGGCGCGATCTCGAACGCCTCTGCGAGAAGTACGCGATCCCCTGGCGGCGGCCGACCGTATTCCCCCGCAACAGCCTGCTGGCGGCTCGCGTCGCTTGCTGCGCGGGAACGTCGATCGGCCCGCTGACGCGCGCGATCTTTCGAGCCAACTTCGTGGACGACCGCGACATCGCGGATCCCGACGTCTTGCGCCAGGTGATCGATTCCGTCGGCGTCGATGGTGCGCGCCTCGTCGAGGCGGCACAAACTCCGCCCGTCAAGGCGCGGCTGCGCGTCCAGACCTCGGAAGCCCAACGTCTTGGAATCTTCGGTGCGCCCGATTTCGTGGTGAACGGCGAGCTCTTCTTCGGACAGGATCGGCTCGAGGACGCGATCGCCTGGGCGAAGCGAGCCTAGGCCCGGATCTCCGCTCCCACGCGCGCCTTCAGCCGGTCGCGGATCGCGCCGCAGAGCGCGTCCGCTTCGGCGTCCGTCAACGTCCGGTCGGCGGCGCGAAGGGAGAGCCCGAAAGCGACGCTCTTGCGCCCTTCCGGCACGGGCGACCCGCGGTAGACATCGAAGAGCGTCACGCGCTCCAGGAGCTTGCGCTCGTCGGCGGCGCGGATCTCCTCGAGCAGCTTCTCCGCCGGCACTCGGGCGTCCACCACGAATGCGAGATCGCGCGCCACCGCCGGAAACCGCGGCACTCCGCGAAGCTGCTTCAGGGCGACCGAGTGGTCGAGCAACGCCTCCCAATCCAGCTCGGCGAGATACGTTTCGGCCGGCACCTCGAAGTGCGCCGTTACGACGGGGTGGGCCTGTCCGAGGTACCCTGCCGGTTGACCCGCGACGATCAGCAGGGACGCGCTCGCTGGATGGAGCGCGGCGTGCGGTCCGGGCTGAAACCGCGGATCCGTGATCCCCATCGCCTCCAGGACGTCCTCGATGGCGCCCTTGAGGTCGTAGTAGTCCGCCGCGTCGCCACCGCCGCTCCAGCTCTTCGCTCGCCGCGCGCCGGTCAGCGCGAGCCCCAGCCGGCGCGGCTCGTGCACCGGCCAGGCCAGCTCGCCGGAGGGATGGCGCGCGTCCGGCTCGGGCAGATAGACGCGGCCGAGCTCGTAGAGCTTCACGTCGTGGACCCCATGAGCGAGATTGTGCCCGACGTTGCGCAGCAGACCAGCGAGAAGCGTGGTGCGCATCGCGCCCTGCTCCGAAGTGAGCGGATTCGCGAGGCGCACGGGCTTCCGGGGCGAGACGACCGCCAGGTCCTTCTCCGCCAGGAAGCTATAGTTGACCGCCTCGTCGAAGCCATGAGCCGAGAGCGCAGTTCGCGCCTGGGCGGTGACCCGCGTTTGCGGAGAGATCGCCGCCGTCTCGCCGACACCGGCAGGGTGCAGCTTGACCGGGATGGTGTCGTAACCGCGAAGCCGCGCGATCTCCTCGATGCAGTCGATCTCGCGCGTCAGATCGCGCCGCCAGGACGGAACGCTCCAGCGCCCGTCGCCCACTGGCACGAGTTGAAGGGCGCGCAGCCAGCGATCGACCTCCGCCTCCCCGACCGCGACCCCGAGCACCGCCGAGACGCGCCCCGGCCGCACCATCACCTTCACCGGCCCGCGGGGCGCCGGGTACACGTCGATGGCGCCGGGCAACAAGCGGCCTCCAGCGAGCTGGACGATCAGCTCCGCGCACCGGTTCGCGGCGTGCTCGGCGCCGCGCTCGTCCATTCCGCGCTCGAAGCGGTGCGAGGCCTCGGTGTGAAGGCCGTGTCGCCGCGAGGTGCGGCGGACTCCCGCGGGGTCGAACATCGCGCTCTCCAGCAGGATCCGCGTGGTCCGGTCGCCGACCTCGCTGGTGAGGCCCCCCATGACACCGGCGAGCGCCACCGGCTTCTCGCCGTCGGCGATGACGAGATCGTCCTCGCTGAGGGTCCGCTCCTTGCCGTCGAGCGTGGTCATCGGCTCGCCTTCGCGCGCCCGGCGGACCAGGATCCGGCGGCCGGCGAGCTGGTCCAGATCGAACCCGTGCAGCGGGTGTCCCAGCTCCAGGAGCGCGAGGTTGGTCGCGTCCACGACGTTGCTGATCGGGCGCACGCCGCAGGCGCGCAGCCGCTCCTGCACGTGCAGCGGAGAAGGGCCGATGTGCACTCCTTCGATCACGCGCGCGAAATACCTGGGGCAGCGCTCCGCGTCGTCGACGTCGATGCGCGCCGGCAGCTCGCCCTTCCCCGCCTGCCGCGCCTCGGGAATGCGCACCGGGACCCCGCTGATCGCGGAGAGCTCGCGCGCGATGCCCACGTGCGAGAGCGCATCCGGACGGTTGGGAGTGACGTTGACTTCCAGGATTGTATCGGGAAGCCCCAGCAGCTCGTCGAGCGGCTTTCCGAGGGGAACGTCCCGCGAGAGGATCAGCAGCCCGGAGTGATCGTCCGAAAGCCCGAGCTCGCGCGGCGAGCAGAGCATTCCCTCGCTTTCCACGCCGCGCACCTTCGCGCGGCGGATCTCCGTTCCGTCCGGCAGCTTCGCGCCCGGGCGCGCCATCGGCACGATGTCGCCCGCCGCGTAGTTCGGCGCTCCGCACACCACCTGGTGCGTGCCCGCGCCGTCGTCCACCTGGCACAGGCTCAGGTGATCGCTGCCGGCGATCGGCGTACGCGTGACGACCCGGGCGGCGACGACGCCAGGCCCGATGCCGCGCTTCTCGCTTCCTTCCACCTCCAGGCCGATGGAGGTGAGCATGCGCGCGATCTCGTCGTCGGAGAGCGTGACCGGGCACAGCTCGCGCAGCCATTTCAGCGAGATCTTCATAGCTGCTCCAGGAAGCGGACGTCGTTCTCGAAGAGCGTGCGAAGGTCGTCGAGGTCGTGGCGCAGCATCGCCAGGCGGTCGATGCCGGCGCCGAACGCGTAGCCGGTGATCCGCTCCGGATCGTAGCCGACGCCCGCGAGGACGTCGGGATTCACCATCCCCGCCCCAAGCACCTCGAGCCAGCCGCTTCCCTTGCAGAGCTTGCAGCCCTTTCCACCGCAGAGGGGGTGCGAGATGTCCACCTCCGCGGACGGCTCCGTGAACGGGAAGTAGCTCGGTCGAAGCCGGGTCTGGATGGTGGGCCCGAAGAACGCCTTGGCGAAGGCGTCGAGCGTCCCGCGCATGTGCGCCATGGAGATGCCCTCCTCCACGTGCAGGCACTCCACCTGGTGGAACATCGGCGTGTGCGTCGGGTCCGAGTCGGAGCGGTAGACCTTCCCGGGGCAGATGATGCGGATCGGGGGCTTCTGCGCGAGCATCGCGCGCACCTGCACGGGGCTCGTGTGCGTGCGCAGCAGCAGTTGCTGCATGGCGCCCTTCGTCGGCGGAGAGCCCGGCGGCGGAGGCGGCTGCGAGCCCGGGTCGAGAAAGAACGTGTCCTGCATGTCGCGCGCGGGATGGTCGGGCGGAAAGCCGAGCATCTCGAAATTGTAGAGGTCCCACTCGATCTCGGGCCCGTCGGCGACGTGAAAACCGAGCCGGGCAAAGATCCCGACGATGTCGTCCATCGCCTGGCTCACCGGGTGCCGGTGGCCGCGACGGCGGGTGCGCCCCGGCAGCGTGACATCGAGCTTCTCGCGGTTCAGCTCTTTGTCCATCTCCCGCCGGCCGATGCTCTGGCGCGCCTCCTCCAGCAGGGTCTCGAATTGCGCGATGGCGTCGGTGACCAGCTTCCCCAGGCGAGGCCGCTCGGCGGCGGGAACGGAGCCGAGCGACTTGCGCAGCCCGGAGAGAGAGCCGCTCTTGCCGAGGTACTTGACCCGCGCCGCTTCGATCTGCTGCTCGTCGCGGGCGCCCGACAGTTCCTGCCGCGCTTCGGCAAGCAATGCGTCGATCCGATCGATCACCTCGACACCCCTTCAGGAACGACGAAAGCCGCGCCGGTTCCCCGACGCGGCCTCGTTGCGAACTGCTCGAAGGCCTACGCCGCGGCGCGCTTGACGATCGCGGCAAACGCCTGCGGGTCGACGACCGCGATGTCCGCGAGCACCTTGCGGTCCAGCGCGATCTTCGCCTTCTTCAAGCCGGCGATGAAGCGCGAGTAGGAGACGCCATTTAGGCGCGCAGCCGCGTTGATGCGGGCGATCCAGAGCGAACGGAAGTCCCGGCGCCGCACCCGGCGGCCGCGGGAGGACTGCATCATCGCGCGCTCGACCGCCTCGATCGCCCGCTTGTACGTTCCGTGCCGCCGGCCGCGGAAGCCCTTCGCGAGCTTCAGGACGCGATTTCTCCGGCGACGTGCCTTGAATCCACGCTTGACGCGCATCGTTTCTCTCCTCGTCCACCACCGGGGACTTCCCGGAGGCCCGCCGCGGGCGGTGTCGGTGCGGCGCGTGTGGGTCCTGCTCCGACCTACTTCGGCAGCCCGTAGGGCAGCGCCCTCTTGAGGTGTTTCTCGTCCCGGCGCTCGAGGATGAGCGTATTGCCGAGCCGGTTCTTCCGCTTCCGATTCTTGCCCAGGGAGAGGTTGTGCCGCCGATTCGCCTTTCCGGCCTTGATCTTGCCGGTCCCCGTCATGCGGAAGCGCTTCACGGCGCTCCGCTTCGTCTTCAACTTCGGCATCTTGCGAGTCCTTCCGGGTACGCTGCGAAAGAGCGGCGCCTTGTACACGCGCCGTCCCGAGGCGTCAAGCCTTCGGCGCCTCTGCCCGCGGGGCGGCCACGGCAGCGGATTGCCCCACCGGAGCGGCCGGGCTGGCGCTGGGCTGCCCGGGCGTCGGCTGCCTGGGCTGCGGCGGTCGCGGCGCATGGGTAGCCGGGGTGGGAGCAGCCTTGGCGCGCTGCGACTGCAGCCAGCGCGGATTGGGAGCGAGAATCATGAACAGCAAGCGGCCCTCGAGCCTGGGCGCCTGCTCGACGATGGCGATGTCCTTCAGGTCCTGGGCAATGCGGGTGAGGATCGCCTGACCGATCTCGCGGTGGGTGATCTCGCGCCCGCGGAACATCACCGTGCAGCGCGCTTTGTTCCCCTCTTCGAGGAACTCGCGGATGGCCTTCGTCTTGAACCCGTAATCGTGCTCTTCGGTCTTCGGACGGAACTTCACTTCCTTGAGCTTCACCACCGTCTGCTTCTTCTTCGCCTCGCTGGCTTTCTTCTTCGCCTCGTACTTGAACTTGCCGTAGTCCATGATCTTGCAGACCGGCGGCTTCGCCATCGGCGAGACCTCGACCAGGTCGAGGCCGTGTTCAGCTGCTTTGGCGAGGGCTGCCTCGAGGGACAGGACACCCAGTTGCTCTCCCTCTGGACCGATGACTCGAAGCTCACGGGCGCGGATTCGGCGGTTCGTACGTGCGTCGCGGATGGCAGACTCCCTGGTTTGAGACCTTGCTGACAAAATGATTCCGGCGGCACCCCGGGCGATTCAAGGGGCTCCGCCGGCTTGAACCTACGCAATTGTGATCAAAAGTCCCCGCCAGAACGTGCGCATGGTAGCGGCTGCGTGTGGCGTGTCAAGCGCGCCACGCCCTCGCGTACTTGGCGGATCTCCGCGATCGTTTTGGTCGTTTGGCCAGGCGCGCCGCTTCAGTATGGGGGCCTCGCCTCCGCGGAAAGCTTCGCGGCGAAGGCATCCAGTTGCTGGAAGCCCAGGTCGGCCTCCTTTCCTTCGCCGTGCTTGCGCGGAGAAACGCCCCTGCCCTCCACTTCCTTGTCGCCGATCACGAGCGTGTACGGAATCTTCATCAGCTGAGCGTCGCGGATCTTCGCCCCCAGCTTCTCCGACGATTCGTCGGCTTCGATCCGCAATCCGCCTTCCTGGAGGCGCGCGTGCACCTCGCGCGCCCACTCCATGTGCCTGTCCGCCACGGTGATGATGCGCGCCTGGGTCGGAGCCAGCCAGACGGGGAAGTTGCCGGCGAAGTGCTCGATGAGGATGGCGATGAAGCGCTCGAAGCTCCCGTAGATCGCGCGGTGGATGACGACGGGCCGATGCTCCTTGTTGTCCTCACCCACGTATCCGAGCTCGAAGCGCTCGGGCGCGTTGTAGTCGAGCTGGATGGTCCCGAGCTGCCACTCGCGGCCGATGCTGTCCTTCACGGCGAAGTCGAGCTTCGGCCCGTAGAAAGCCCCATCGCCGGGGTTCTCCATCCAGTCGACGCCCGTCTGCTCGATGGCGGCCCGCAATCCGGCTTCCGCGCGATCCCACATTTCGTCGGTGCCGATGCGCTGCGGCGGCCGGGTCCCGAATTTCGCGCGGAAGCCCAGGCCGAGCGCGTCGTACACCTTCTTGATCAGCTCCGTGAGCCGCTTCACCTCGTCGGCGATCTGCGACTCCATCAGGATGACGTGCGCATCGTCCTGCTGGAACTGCCGCACGCGGGTGAGGCCGGAGAGCACGCCGGTGGCCTCGTTCCGGTGCAGCACGTCCTGCGTGTGATACCGGATGGGCAGCTCCCGGTAGCTGTGCTTCTTCATCTGGTAGAAGAGGTAGTGCGAGGGGCAGTTCATCGGCTTGAGCGAGAACGTCGCGCGCTCGTCGATGTCCTTCTCCTTCGACTCCGGGTCGAGCACCAGGAACATGTTCTCGCGGTACTTGCCCCAGTGGCCGCTCCGCTCCCAGAGCATCTTGTTGAACATGAGCGGCGTCTTGATCTCCTGGTAGCCGTTGCGCAGGCAGAGGCCGCGCATCGCGTTCGACAAGGCGTGGAAGAGCAGCGTTCCGCGGTGCGTCCAGAAGACCGCTCCGGGCGCCGCGGGATGGAAGGCGAAGAGATCCAGCTCCTTGCCCAGCTTGCGGTGGTCGCGCTTGCGCGCCTCCTCCTGCTGCTTGAGCCAGGCGTCGAGGTCCTTCTTGTCGAAGAACGCCGTGCCGTAGATCCGCTGGAGCTGCGGATTGCGATGGTCTCCGCGCCAGTAGGCGCCCGCCACGTTGAGCAGTTTGATCACGCCGATCCTGCCCGTCGAAGGAGCGTGCGGCCCGAGGCAGAAGTCCACCCAGTCGCCGTGCGAGTAGAGCGTCAGCGTCTTTGCGCCCTTGCTGAAGATGTCCTCGACGATCTCCTTCTTGAACGTCTCGCCCAGCTTGTCGAAGAGCTGCAGCGCCTCCTCGCGCGAGACCTCCTTGCGCACGAAGGGAAGGTCTCTCTTGATCTCCTCGTTGGCGGCCTTCTCGATCCTCTCCAGATCTTCCGGCGTGAACGGCTCCTTGCGGAAGAAGTCGTAGTAGAAGCCGTCCTCCGTGCTCGGGCCTATGGTGACCTGCGTGCCCGGAAAGAGCCGCTGCACCACGCTCGCCACCACGTGGGCGGCGTCGTGGCG
>MNFJ01000182.1 GCA_001918155.1 Deltaproteobacteria bacterium 13_1_40CM_4_68_19 | reverse complement strand
AGTTCCTCACCCGCAATGGCCAACCGCACACCTACCTCGACGTGGAAGAAGACCCGGACGTCCAGGCGCTCCTCGATCGCTTCCAGCTCTGCCTCGAGGACGTGCCGGTGGTCATCTGCCGCTACGACCAGGTCTTGAAAAACCCGACCAACGAGGAAATCGCCGACTCCCTCGGCTTGAACGTGGCCATCGAGCCTGACCACGTGCGCGACATCGTGGTGGTTGGCGCCGGGCCCGCGGGGCTGGCGGCCGCGGTCTATGGCGCTTCCGAGGGCCTCGACGTCCTGGTGGTCGAGTCGCACGCGCCGGGTGGACAAGCCGGCTCGAGCTCCAAGATCGAAAACTACCTCGGTTTTCCCACCGGCATCTCGGGGCAGGCGCTGGCGGCCCGCGCGTTCATGCAGGCCGAGAAGTTCGGAGCGGACATCCTCATCGCGCGATCCGGCAGCCGCCTTCGTTGCGACGGTCACCCGTACCTGATCGACCTCGCGGACGGGACCACCGTGTCGACGCGCACCGTCGTGATCGCGACGGGTGCGCAGTACCGCAGGATCCCCTTGCCCGACCTTCCGCGCTTCGAGGGAGTGGGCGTCTACTCCGGCGCGAGCGGCATGGAGGCGCAGCTTTGCAAGGGTGAAGACGTGATCGTGGTTGGCGGGGGCAATTCCGCCGGACAGGCCGCCATCTTCCTGGCCAGGACCGCGCGCCACGTGCTCGTCGTGGTCCGCGGCAAAGGGCTTGCCGAGACCATGTCCCGCTACCTCATCCAGCGCATCGAGGCGAGCGGGAACATCACGCTGCGCACCTTCACGGAGGTCTCGGGGCTCGAGGGCAATGGCCGGCTCGAGCGCGTCCATCTGAGGGACTCACGCACCGATGAGCGGTTCCCCATGCCCATCCGCCACCTCTTCCTCATGACCGGAGCCAGCCCGAACACCGGCTGGCTGACGGATTGCGTCGCGCTCGACGGCAAAGGATTCGTCAAGACCGGCCCGGATCTGACGGTGGAGAATCTCGCGAGGTGGCGGCTGAAGCGCCCTCCGTACTTGCTGGAGACGAGCCGCGCCGGCGTCTTTGCGGTCGGCGACGTCCGATCGAACAGCGTCAAGCGCGTCGCGTCGGCCGTCGGCGAGGGGTCGATCTGCGTCCAGTTCATCCATCGGACACTGACCGAATGAGGCAGATGTTCCTCCCGGCCCCGGACGCTGGAGTGCAGATGCTCGGCTCTACCAGCGGGAGTGAAATCAGCGACGCCCCCTCCGGTGGGCCCACCGTCGTGTCCCCAGGGCGCGCGCGCATCGGAGATCAGCCTGCGACTGGACCGCTCTCGTCGAGAGATTGCGTGCGATGAGGTCGACGCCGCGCTTGCCAGTTCGTTGTCGAGTGGATCGCTGTCGTAAGCGCGGTCGCCGATCAGCTTCTTAGGCAGCGCTCGGACGAAACGGGCCTTCAGGGTGCCGGGGACGAGCTTCGCTTCCGAAAGCAGGCGACCATGAGGAACGGTGCAGACTGGAATCTTGCCGGTGGGTCGCGCCCCCACGAGGAGAGCGCGCTGTCCATTCGCTCGACACCTACATGTCGAACTGTTGCGAAATCGATCGGCACACAACACCCATGGGCGGTCCTTCCTATTGGATCAACGCTGGCACGTCAACTGCAAATCTCCGTGCGCGGCTGACTGGTGTGGGACGTCCGATCCAGCGAAGGGTTACACGAAGCGAGAAGGGCCATGCTGCCCAGACCACGTGGGTCGCGCGTTGCCGGAGGCTTTGGCCGCTGTCATCAACCCAGATGTAATCGCCGAGGAAGGTTGCTGACTGGAGATCAAAGTGGAGGGTCGATGTCGAACGATGGCGCCCAGGCCGAGAAGCTTTTGACGAAGTGCGAAGTTGCGCAGCTGTGTCGCGTGGAGATTCGCACCGTCGATCGATGGGTGGCTGCTGGAAAGATCACGTGTTACCGGACTCCGAGCGGCCGCATGCTCTTTCGAGAGAGAGATGTGCTGATGACGGCCGATCGGGCAGGAGTCCGTCGTTCAGAGTGCGCAACGATGCAGCGCGCCGTCCGTCGGTAGTTGCCGCCCACGCACGTTGCCCAGCCCGTTCGTCGATTCGACGATATCGCTTCGTCCGACCACATCGATAGTGCTGCCGGGGGACGGCTTGCGGATCTCGAGTCCGCAAACTTTCGACATGCTTCCGTCACTCCGGACACTATCGACGACACACCGAGACATTTTGCGTCACTCGACGTTGCGCACTTGCGGCTGGTGTTGCGCGATCGTTACGAGATCGCGTGCGATGCTGCTGACGTGGTGCGCACCCTCAAGGGATCGAGCGTTGCCGAGTCCCCGACCTGAACGAAACTCCGATCCATTTGTGGATCGTCGTCATCGTCGTCGCAAAGGAGATCAAAATACTGTTATGAAAGTGTTGCTGCAAACGTGTGCCGTCGTTGCGGTCCCGCTGCTGCTCGTATCTTGCTCGGGAGCGAATGCGGCTGATCCCGCAAGCCCACCCACGTACAATCCGTATCCGTCCGGTATCCTCCCGGCCGATGTCGAATCGGAAACGGCGAGGGTCCAGAGCGAAGTCCAATCCATCTTCCAGCAAGCCCTCGCCGAGGCGAATGCATTGCCGCCTGCGACCGTGACAGGGCAGCCGCCGACCCAGCAAGGCTCCGGGTACCAGTCGATCGCGACGCTCGGCAAGTTGATGAACTTCGACGTGAACATGTCCGCGTTGAAGAACATGGCGTGCGCCTCTTGCCACATGCCGTACGCCGGGTTCGGCGGACCCATTCCCTCCGTGAACCTCACCATGATCGCGTATCCCGGAACGTACCATTTCCGCGCCGGCAAGCGGACGCCCCCGCGGTACACGTACTCGCCGTTTTTCCCGGCGCTCGCGTACGACGACACGGCGGCCGCCTTCTTTGGCGGAAACTTCTGGGATGGCCGCTCCACGGGGTACCTGCTGCAAAGCCCCGACGCGGAGCAGGCGCAGCATCCTCCCCTGGACAGTCAAGAGATGGGGCTGCCTGACAGCGCCTGCATCGCCTGGCGCCTCTCCCAGTCCCAGTACGTCGCAATCTTCGAGCGCGTGTGGGGCGCGGGCTCGCTCACCGGTATCAATTTCCCGTCCAACACCGAGCAGATCTGCTCGACTCCGGCAGGCGCTGCGTCCTTCGGGACGAGCGTCACGCCAGTCAACCTCAGCCCGACGGATCGGAACCGCGCGAACGTGATCTTCGATCACTGGGGGCAGTCGATCAGCGCTTTCGAGAAGTCGAAGCAGGTCAGCGCGTTCACGTCGAAGTTCGATGCCTACCTGGAGAACCAGTACACGATGACCTCGGACGAGCTGGCCGGCTACAACTTGTTCAAAGGCAAAGGCAATTGCAACTCTTGCCACCTCGACGGAAGAGGGACGACCCTGACGCCGGGTCAGACCGACAACAGCACGGCGGCGCAGGCGAACCCCCTGTTCACCTGCTTCGGCTACACCAACGAGGGACTGCCGCTGAATCCCAGGGATGCGTTTTATTATCAGACGACACCCGATGCCCTCGGGTTCACGCCCAATCCCGACGGATTCGGTTATCGCGATCTGGCGCTCGGCACTTTCCTCAGAAGCGGCTACGGGTCGGCTCCAAATCCGAATGCTGAATGGATTCCACTCGCGCCAAAGTCAGACGGCCGATTCCAGGTCGCCACGGCGCGCAACGCCGCCATGGCGCCGTCGCAATGCCCGACGACTGAGGCCCCGGGTCCGTACTTCCAGAAAGGATTCTTCCACAACGGTTACATCAAGAGCCTGAAGCAGCTCGTCCACTTCTACAACACACGCGACGTGTTTCCCTTCGCGGTCACCTCAGGGCACTGCCCGGCGGGAACGACCGAGAAAGTGGACTGCTGGCCGATGCCCGAGGTCAGAAACAACCTCGACATGACCACGGGCAAGCTCGGCTTGACGGATCAGGAAGAGAACCAGATCGTCGCCTTCCTGCAAACGCTCACCGACGGCTACACCACACCTTACCCGAACATCGATAGCTTCACGGGTCAGTGCACGACCGGCGGCACGGCGTCGACGCAAGGCAACGAGACTCTCATCCCCACGCCGCCGCTTCCGCCTTGCTCGAGCAACGTCTGCGCGATCGCACCGTTCCCCAACCCGGCGATTCCGTAATAGCAGGCCGAACGGTGAGACTGATGAGGAATTCGATGAACAGACTGATCCTCACTCTGGCGATGACGGCCACCATGGCGGCCCTGTTTCTTCCGAACCGGGCCGCCGCCCAGGTGCCTCCTCCGGCGAAGCGAGCCAAGCACGTGCGCATCGTCGAGGCGCCCCAGGTCGAAATGTCCACGGACCACTTGACGATCATCAGGTGGACGACCAACAACCCTGGCGGATCGGACGAGCATTACGGCGTCGTGCAGTACGGTACCGATCCCAAGGACCTGAACAAGACGGCGAAGTCTCCCATCAGGCTGAACCAGGGCCACGCGCACACGACGTTTCGGGTACGAGTGGACGAGCTCGAGCCACAAACGACCTACTACTACCGCGTTGCCACCGAGGAGAGCGGTGGCAGGAGGGATCCGCTGAAGAGCCCCATCAGCAAGTTCATTACGCCGGGGCCAGGGGAGCGGATCCCGGCGTCTCCTCAGCGGGGTCGAGGTGTGCAGCCGATAGCTCGGCAGTAGCGAAGTCGTACGGAGCAGTCCAACGCGCGGCGCGTCTCCAGAGAAATGGCGCGCCGCGCGTTGTCGTACTTCAGGGCACGAAAGGTGGGGCGGGATCGCGGACGGCGAGGCCGAAGACGTCCACGACGCAGCCGCCCTTGCGCGCGCGAAGAGGAGCGCGCTCGCCCGGCCGGTGCCCGAGCCCGCACCCGTGATCACGCAGACCTTTCCGTCGAGGCGGCCGCTCATTCCGCGGTGAACCCTCCGTCCACCGGCAGCGCGACGCCGGTGATGAACGCGGCCGCCGGCGTAGCGAGGAACAGCACCACGGAGGCAATCTCGGCCGGCGTCGCAAGGCGCCCCAGCGGTTGTGCGACCTCGGTCTCGCGGCGGCTTGCGTCCGGATCCGGCATCGCGTCGAAGAACTCCTGCAGCATCGGCGTGTCGACGATCCCGGGGCAGACCGCATTGACGCGGATGCCCTCGTGCGCCCAGTCGAGCGCCAGCGCGCGCGCGAGTTGCACGGCCGCGCCCTTCGTCGCGACGTAGAGGGGCGAATTGCGCTGCGCCACGAGGCCGGCCTTCGACGCGATCACGGTGAGACTGCCCTCGCTCTTCGCGAGCGCTTTGTGCGCCGCCTGAGCGAGGTACATGAGCGCCTTCACATTGATGGAGAAGATCCGGTCGAATTCCTCGGACGTGCTGCCGTCGATGAGCTTCGCCAACACCACCCCGGCGTTGCCGACGGCCGCGTCCAGCCCGCCGAAGCGGTCGATGGCCATCTTCACCGCGGCGTCGTTCGTCGCGCGGTCCGCTACGTCGCCAACGAGCGTCGCGACGGGTTGGCCCCAGTGCGACGCCGCCGCCCGCAGCCGCGCAGCGTCACGATCCACGGCGACGAGCGACCAGCCCGCGCGGGCGAAGGCCTCGGCGATCGCGGCGCCGATGCCCTTCGCGGCGCCCGTGACGATCACCGTGCTCACGACCGGCCCCAGTTCAGGTCGAAGACGAGATCCATCATGGCCCACCATTCGCCCGGCTTGGCCTCTGGAGCGCGCTCCTGCAGCGTGCGCATGAGCTCGTCCCACTTGCGGTACGTCGGGTCCTCGGTCGATCGCGCGAAGTCGCGCGCCGGGTCGAAGCCATCCTTCGTTTCGCAGTACATGAACATCCGCCGGCCGAGCAGGTAGATCTTCATCTCGGTCACGCCGATCTCGCGCAGGCGCGCGAGCACCTCGGGCCAGACCTTGGCGTGCTCCTTCTTGTACCGCGCGATGAGCGCGGGGTCGTCGCGGAGGTCGAGCGCCAGGCCATAGGACTGCACGTCAGGACCTCCGTTCCACGATCGCAGGGACTGGAAGCCGGTAGAGCTCGGCGGCGTTCGCGCCAAAGACCCGCTCGCGCGCCGCGGGGGGCACGAGCTCGCGGCAGGCGTCGATGACCCGCGCGTACGAGCCGGCGACAAGGCAGACCGGCCAGTCCGACCCGAACACGCAGCGATCGGGTCCGAACCACTCGAGGACCCGCGAGGCATAGGGCGCGAGGTCGTCCACGCGCCACGATTTCCAGTCGGCCTCGGTGACCATACCCGAGAGCTTGCAGAAGACGTTCGGGTATTCCGCGAGCGGTCGCAGGCGTGCGGCCCACTCATCGATCGCGCCCGACGCGATCGGTGGCTTCGCCATGTGGTCGACCACGAACCGCATGCTCGGGAAGTCGCGCACCAGCACGAGGGCGGACGGCAGCTCGCGCGTCCGCACGAGGATGTCGTACGCGAGGCCGGCCTTTCCCACGGCCGCGATTCCCCGGCGCACGTCGGGTCGGCCGAGCCACTCGGGGTCGGCTTCGTCGTGCACCTGGTGACGGATCCCGACGAGCTTCGCGCCGCCCGGTCCGGCGCGGAGCGCGGCGAACTGCTCGGCCAGGTCCGGCGCGGTGAGGTCGACCCAGCCGACGACGCCCGCGATGAACTCGTTCGCCGCCGCGGTGGCGAGGAACTCGCGCGTCTCGCCGAGGCTCGAGATCGTCTGCACGAGGACCGTGCGATCGACGCCGTTCGCCGCGAGGAGCGGCCGCAGATCCTCCGGTCCGAAGCGCCGCCGGATCGATGCGAGCGCGTCGATCATCCACGGATACGTGGCGCGCGCCGGGTCCCAGAAGTGGTGGTGGGCGTCGACTACGAGCGCCACGCCGCACCTGCCGGGAACCCGTACTCGCGGAGCGACTCCACCCTCATCTCGATGCTGTAGCCGGGTTTCACGGGCGGCATGTAGCGCCCGCCCTTGATCGTGACCGGATCGACGAAGTGCTCGTGGAGATGATCGACGTACTCGAGCACGCGGTCCTCCAGCGATCCGGACACCGCGATGTAGTCGACGAGCGAGATGTGCTGCACGTACTCGCACAGCCCGACGCCTCCGGCATGCGGGCAGACCGGTACGCCGAACTTCGCGGCCATCAGCAGCACGGCGAGGACCTCGTTTACGCCGCCGAGGCGGCACGCGTCGATCTGGCAGAAGCCGATGGCCTTCGCCTGGAGAAGCTGCTTGAAGATCACGCGGTTCTGGCAGTGCTCGCCGGTGGCCACGCGGATCGGTGCGATGGCCTTCGCGATGGCGGCGTGGCCGAGCACGTCGTCGGGGCTCGTGGGCTCTTCCATCCAGTAGGGATCGAACTCGGCCAGGCGCTTGGTGTTCGCGATGGCCTCGCCGACGTCCCAGACCTGGTTCGCGTCCATCATGAGCCTGCGCTCGCGTCCCAGGACCTCGCGGGCGATGCGCGCGCGCCGCATGTCGTCCTCGATGTCCCGGCCGACCTTCATCTTCACGTGGGTCCAGCCCTGGTTCACCGCCTCGCGGCAGAGCGCGCGTAGCTTCTCGTCGGAGTAGCCGAGCCATCCCGCGGAGGTCGTGTACGCGGGGAAACCCGTGCGTCGCATCTCGGCCTCGCGCTCGCGCTTGGTCGGCTCGAGCCGCCGCAGGATCTCGAGCGCCTCGTCGGGTGTGATCGCATCGGTGATGTACCGGAACGCGACGCACCGCACGAGCTCGGCCGGCGTCATGTCCACGAGGAGCTTCCACACCGGCTTTCCCTCGGCCTTCGCCCAGAGATCCCACACCGCGTTCACGACGGCCGCGGTCGCCAGATGCATCGCGCCCTTGTCCGGGCCGATCCAGCGGAGCTGGCTGTCGCCGGTGATGTCGCGCCAGAACGCGCCCATGTCGCGCGCGGTCTCCTCGAGCGTCCTGCCGACGATGAGCGGCCGGAGCGCGTTGGCGGCGGCCACGACGACCTCGTTCCCGCGACCGGTCGTGAACGTGAGCCCGTGGCCGGCGAGCCCGTCGCCGCGGTCGGTGCGCAGGACCACGTACGTCGCCGAGTAGTCCGGCGCGGTGTTCATGGCGTCCGATCCCGCGAGCGTCCGCGAGGTGGGGAAGCGGACGTCGAGCGCCTCGAGCGACGTGATCCTCGACCCGGTCATCCCTTGACCACCCCGACGAGCAGGCCGCGCGCGATGTACCGCTCGAGCGCGATGGCCATCGCGATGACCGGCACGATCATGATCAGGATGAAGTCGTTGGACGGATAATGCGGGTTTCCGTCCACTCGCCGCACCTCACGACCCCTCCTTCCGGCGGCGAAGCATGCCATGTCTAACTGATACAACGCCAGTCCACGCCGCGCGGCAGCCGCGGGCGCCGGGCGCACCAGTACCTCAAGCGCGCCAGGACGCTCTCACGAGTCGTAGTCTGGCAGCTCGTCCCGTCGACCTCCTTCTCCAGAAATCACCCTGTCTATCGCGCCGGACGCGCCAGGCCGGGCCACCACTGGAGCTTGCAGATGCTCTGGGAATCGCCTTGCAGGACCAGCGTGCCGTCGGGCCATAGCGCGTCGGGGAACGCGGTACATGCGCCGGTATCGGCGAGGTCCAGCTTGAAGCAGGTGCGGCCCGACGGCGCGATTAGCAAAACAGCGCGCGCGCAACTATTCGGATCGTTGTACTGTATCGCCGCATAGCCGATGCTATCCGGCAACATGCGCAGGGAGCCCTCATAAAGCGCTAGCCACGCGGGCGCAGCCTCCGAGCCAGATTGCCCGCTCGGATAGTACGCATACCAACCGCTCGGCGAGATGGTGCCGTAATCAGGATTCGCACGACCCTGATACATCGCGAAGCCACCTTCCGGCAGGGAGAGGAACGTGCCCCAGCCAGCGAACAGCGGGTATCCACTTGCCGAGCTCGGCGTGAAGACCGGTGTGATCGGTTGGAATTGGTCCGTCAGCGGACCCGCTGGACCCATCCAGCGTGCGGCGAAGGACCACTCCGAAGGTGGGGGCGGTGGGCCGAAAGGATACTCTCCTTCGCCGCGTGCGCCATCTCGATCGGCGCATTCGTAGAGCACGACTGGCGCTTTCCTGACGGCGGCTGGGATGCCTGGATGATCTGGAGCCTGCGGGCGCGCTTCCTGGTGCGCGACCCGGACTTGCGCGCGGCCTTCTCGCCCGATCTGCTTCTCTGGGCGCACGCGGACTATCCCTGGCTGATTCCCGGCGCGGTGGCCCAGGGATTCGTGCTGGCGGGGAGGGAGACCCGGATCGTGCCCCTGGCCATCGCGGTCGCGTTCGGCGTCCTCGCCGTTTCGGTGATCTCCCTCACCGTGACGAGGCTGTACGGATCGCGCTGGGGCCTGCTGGCGGCGCTGGCGATCCTCACGGTGCCCGCTTTTCCCACCTTCGTCTCGAACCAGCAGTCCGATATTCCACTCGCCGTCTACCTGGGTTGCGCGGGCGCGCTGATCGTCCTCGCGTCCGCGCCCGCTGGGTGGTCGCCGCGCATGCTCCTACTGGCGGGATTCGCGGCCGGTCTCGGCGCCTGGACGAAGAACGAAGGCGCTCTGTATGCGATCTGCCTGGCCGCTGGTCTGCTAGCGCGAACCCGGGACCTCCGTGGAACGCTGGCCTTTTGTGCCGGCATCGTTCCCGCCGGCCTCGTTCTTCTTGGCTTCAAGCTCTTTTACGCGCCGGCGAACGATCTGGCGCGGCTCTCAACTTCCTCCAGCATGGTCGAGCACGCCCTCGACCCGCTGCGCTGGGGACAGCTCCTGTTGTATGCGCTCCGGCGCGTCGTCTTCTTCCAGGCGTTCGCGCTGTTCCTGGTGGCCGAGGTCGTGGTGCTTACCGTCCGGGTGCGGCGGCTTCCGGCGACGCCGCTCGGCAGCGCGTTGTTCCTGGCCACCGCCGCTTTCGCGGCGATCTACGTCCTGCAGCCGCATCCCTTGAACTGGATCTTCCGCACTTCGGTAGACCGGCTGATCCTGCAAATCTGGCCCGCGCCAGTTCTCGCGACGTTCCTATCGCTCGCGCGAACCACAGCGCGTGCGTGAGGTTTGCAGCCGTCAGCTTCAAGGGACGTCAGTCGACTTACCGCGCCAGTTCGCTTGACACAGGGCTCGCGGCCCTTCAGCGCTTCGCTACCGCGACGATGGCGCGGTCGAACCCCCCATGGAAAAAACCGCGTATTTCGAGTAGCGATGGGCATGCTCAGGGCGCGAGTGTGGGCGCAGGTGAAACAATTCTGCTGAGCGTCCGCCTCCGCCTCGCCCTTACGTTCGCGTTGGATCTCCCGCAGCCGCGCCTCCATTCGGATAGGCCCACTCTGGTAGGTGATGAGACAAGGAGCCCCGTTGCGCGCTCGACCGGTAGCCGCGGCGGCAGATACCACCATCATGAACCGCATCTACTGCCTCCGTCTCGTCATGACCAATTGCAAGAGAACCGAGTGCCGCCGCCGGCGCCCGCGAGGTGAGTCCTGCTGCGTTCCTCCGGGGGCCTGCTCGTGAGCGTCTGGGAAGACGTCATCGCACGCCGAGCGCGTGCGCTCCACCTTGGCAGCGTCCGGAACCAGATCTTTGCGTTTGCCGCACTGGCCACTCTGATTCCAACGTTCGTGACGACCGTGGTGTCTTACCAGCAGAGCCGGGAATCGCTGACCGAGACGATCGCCGCAGAGCTACGCGGCGCGACCTCTGAGTCGGCCCGGGAGATGGGCTCATGGCTTGACGAGCGCCTCGACGCGTTGCGGGTAGCGGCCAGCTCGTACGTCGTCACTGAGAACCTGAGCAGAATCGAGGGAAGGGATAACGAAAAAGCGCTCGGCCGTCTGCGCGCTTATCTCAACTCGCTTCGCGAGCGGTTCCCGGACCAGGAAGCTCTCCTGGTCCTCGATGCGAGCGGGCGCATCGTGATGAGCAGCAGCGGCCGGACGGGAAGCGTGCGCCTTTCCCCGGAGGGGCTGACCGGTCTGCGAACGGGCGAGGCGCTCGTTGGCGAGGCCTACTGGGACGGGGCGCTCGGCAAGGCCACGATCGTCCTCGCCGTCCCGATCCGCGAGGCGGACGGGCGGTTCCTCGCCGTGTTCGCCGCGAAGCTCAACCTGCATGCAGTCACCGACATGCTGCCGCGCCTCTCCCCACTCGACTCTGGCGACGTCGCTCTCACGACGGACCAAGGCAGGCTGGTCATCAGGTCCCGGGTGAGCTCCGCCGAGCTGATGCGAACGAAGCTCCCGGAAACGATGACGAGTGCGCTGTTCGAAAAGGAAGGTCAGACCGTGGTGTACAAGCGCGCGGACGGGCAGGAGGTGATCGGCTCCCTGCGACGGGTCCAGCGGCTGCGGTGGGCGGCGGTGGCCCAGATCCCGCTGGCGCAGGCATTGGGCCGGGTTGGCCGGCTGCGGAGCGCCACCGGATTGCTGCTCGCCGCGCTTCTCGCGGTAGTCGGGCTCCTGGCCTACGTCCTCGGATTGCTCATCGCGCGTCCGCTCGGGCGCCTCACCATAGCCGCGGCGAAGGTCGCCGCCGGGGATCTGTTGGTCGAACTCCCGGGGGGTGGGGTCGGTGAGGTGGGCTACCTGACGCGGGTGTTCAACACGCTGGTCGCGCGCCTGCGCGAGCGGGAGAGCCAGGCGGAGCTGGAGCGGCTCTCCGTCACGGACGCCCTCACCGGGCTGTACAACCGCAGGCACCTGATGGGCACGCTCGCGACCGAGGTGCAGCGGTCGCGGCGGCTCCGGCGACCCTTCTCGGTGCTGTTGGCAGACGTCGATCACTTCAAGCAATACAACGACACCCACGGCCACCCGGCCGGCGACGCAGCGCTCGCGAGGATCGCGGACATCTTGCGGAAGACGACGCGCGGCGTGGACTGCGTCGCGCGATACGGCGGGGAGGAGTTCTTGGTGATGCTGCTCGAGACCACGGTAGGAACGGCGGCGATCGTGGCGGAGCGTATCCGGGCGCGGGTGGCGATCGAAGAGTTCGCCGGTGGGAGGATCACGATCAGCATCGGCGTGGCTGAATGTCCAAGCCATGGCGACACGCCGGAATCCCTGATCGAGAGCGCCGACGCCGCCCTGTACGAGGCGAAGGACAGGGGTCGCGATCGTGTGGTGGCCGCCGCCGGGCATCAGGAGCGGGAGAAGGAAAAGAAGAGACGGCGCACCAAGACGGCGCGGGCCTCGGAGGACACGTAAACTCTTCGGCTCGAGCGCCCTGAACGGGGCGCTCGGCAAGGCCACGATCGTCCTCGCTTCTGCTTCTTTGAAAAACCTGGACGCCCATCCGGACCGCTGAGTCTGAAAGTTGCTGACGACCCCGGAACTGTCTTCCATGCAGTCGGTTCTGATCGGTCGGGATAGATACTGGACAAACTGCACTCCGGTGGCCGGCTCGCCCACGGTCTCGTCCTGGTCTTTTCCTACGACGGTAAGGAGTTCACAGTTGTTTACCGCGTCGGCCCCGACCGATAACGTTGGGCTGGTCAAATTCGTCGTTGGCGCGAAGCCATCCTGCGGGTCGTATAGTTTCTCCCAAGCCCGAGCCGCGAAGTCTCCGTGTGAATGATGAGCGGCGCGATCCCTGCGCGGCGGGATGCGCACCCGCCGCGTTCTGATAGTTGAGGACGGTATGAGGGAAGAAGGCGGAGAAGACAGAACCGCGCTTATCTTTCCTTCGCCCTCGACTCTCTATGCGGACGCCACCTTCTGCCGCTTTCATTCGCCTGAGGTCGGTGCGGCGCCTTCGGAGCGCCTACTCTGCCCGCATTGCTTCCACGGGGCTTATTCTCGAGGCGTACCTCGCGGGCATGTAGCCGGCGACCAGACCGACTGCGATGAGCAGGAGGGTGACGCCGCTCAAGACGAGAACACTGTTGGTCTGCATGCCGGGGAGGAGCGCCCCGAGCAACCGGGAGATCCCGAAGGCTCCGAGCAAGCCTATGGCGGAGCCGAGCAGCGCGAGCTTCGCTCCTCCACCGAGCACGAGGCGGATGATGTCTCCGACCTGGGCCCCCAGCGCTAGGCGGATACCGAACTCGCCGGTGCGTTCGGCCATGGTGCGAGCGATGACACCGTAGATGCCCAGCGAGGCCAGACCGAGCCCGAGCACGGCAAGAAAGGAAAGCATGCTGCCGAGGACGCCCGTTTGGTAGTTGGCCTTGGCGATCGTGGTTTCGGCGGGCTGGAGTTGGCGCACCGGCAGGTCGCGGTCGAGCGCCGCCATCGTGGTGCGGATGCTGTCGACGAGCATGGACGGCGCGACACCGGCGGTGCGCACGGCGATTTCGCTGAGGTGCCGGGGTTCCTGGGACATGGGTTGGTAGAGCTGGTAGGTCACGGCGACCTGATCGGCGAGGACCGATTGGACGTCGCCGACGACGCCGACGATCTCTCCCCATTCGATCGTGTTGCCGCCGGCCTGGGCGATGCGCCGACCGAGAGGACTCTCGCCACCAAAGAGGCCACGGGCCATCGCCTGATTGACGATGAAGACCTTTGGGGAAGCGAGGGTGTCGCCTTCGTTGAAGCTGCGTCCGTCGAGCAGTCGGGTGCCGACGGTTTCGAAATAGTGGGGACTGATGCCGTTGATGACGGCGACGGGCTCATGGCCGGGCTGAGGAGTGTCGCGACCCGCGACCACGTACTTGCGGGGCTCGGCCAGGCCGAAGAAGGGCATCGCGTAGGAGATGCTGGCGGATTGGACGCCAGGTAGCGCTTCGAGACGTTCCAGCGCGAGGCGCTGGAAGTTCGTGATCTCCTTGCCGCTCGGGTACGTGGCGGTGGGGAGGAGCATGGTGCCGGTGACGAGGTGGTCGGATTCCCAGCCGTGGTGGCGGTTGTTCGCCTCGTGGATGCCGCGCACGAGGAGGGCGGCGCCCGCGAGCAGCACCAGGGCGAGGGCAAACTGGCAGACGATGAGCACCTGGCGGAAGCGTTGATGGCCGCGATCTCCGGTCACGCCGCGCGCGCCGCTCTTGAGAGTGCTGTTCAAATCGAGCCGGAGGGCGAAAAGGGCGGGGGCAACGCCAAAGGAGAGGGCCGTGAACAGACAGGCGCCGAACGCCCAGCCAAGCATCCGCCAGTCGATGGCGAGCACGAGGTCTTCAGCAACGTGCTTCAACCAGTCGTTGGTCCACGTGGCGAAATAGATGGCACAGATGCCGCCCGCGAAGGCCAGCAGCAGGGATTCGACGATCAGGGGGCTCAGCAGGCGGGCGCGCGAGGCGCCGAGGGCGGAGCGCACGGCGAGCTCGCGGGCTCGGGCCATCGTGCGGGCGAGCAGGAGATTGGCCAGGTTGGAGCAGGCGATGAGCAGCACGAGGCCGGAGAGGCCCAGCAACATGCCGAGAATGCCCGGGCCATTGTCGGGTGCGACGGCGACGTTGATGGGAAGGGTGCGCCAGGCGGTTCCGGCGTTGACGGCGGGAAAGTCGGCAGCGAGGCGGCGACCGAGGTTGACGATGAAGCCGTCGGCTTGCGCGCGGGTGAGCGCGCTGGAGCGACGCCCGACGAGGCGGATCCACGTGGTCCTCCGGTCGGTCGTCTCCTTTTCGGTGAGAGCGAGTGGCCGGAACAAGTCGAACGGACCCAAATGGCGCCAGTCGTCGAATGTGGCGGGCAGCACGCCGACGATCTCGTGGGCTTCGCCGTCGACGCGAACGGTGCGGCCGATGATGTGGGCGTCACCCCCGAAGCGATTGCGCCAGAATCGTTGACTGATGATGAGGACGCGGTGGTTTCCGAAGACGGTTTCGTCGGGACGGAAGCTTCGGCCGAGTTGCGGTTCGATCCCGAGGGTGGAGAAAAGATTGGAGCAGCAGAACTTCATTGACGACGCTGAACGCCGCCGTGTTGGCACCGATGCCGAGTCCGAGCGTGATGACGGCAGTGAGGGCGAAGCCGGAGGAGCGACGCAGCGACCTGATGGCGAAGCGGAGGTCACCGAGGATTTCGATGGGCTTGATCAGCATGTGGTGTCTATCGCGGGCCAGCTCGCTTTCCTGAACGGGGTGTTCGGCATGAAGGCAGACATCGCGCCAGGCTGACCGCTGGGAGAAACGCCCTGCATGGCAAGGGATTTGTGCCCAAGCCTGGGCTCTCCATGACAGCGGCCGCCTGTCCGGTCCTGACACCCAGCCGTCCCAGAATCGGGCACTTGGGGTCAGGGGCACTCCCTATTCGTGGAGCACGAGCCGGAACAGCGCGCCGCCTCCGTCCCGATCGAGCACCTCGACACCTCCGCCGTGGCCCTCGGCCACGAGCTTGACCATGTACAGGCCCAGGCCGAATCCCTTGCGCACGCCGCCCTTCTTGGCCTCGACGGAACCGAATTTCTGGAACATGCTGCCCTTCATGTCGGCGGGAATGCCCGGGCCCCGATCCGCGACCTCGATTGCAATTTTCTCGGGCAGCCGGCGGACCCCCACGGAGATGTCCCTGCCGGACGGCGTGTACTTGAGCGCGTTTCCCAGAAGGTTCTCGATCGCCCTGCGGACCAGCTTCTCGTCGAGCAATGCCGGTTCACCCGGCTCGACCCGCACGTCGAGCGCGATCTTCTTGCGGCGCGCAACCGCTTCCAGCGTGAGCACCGCGCGCTTGACGAACTCCCCCAGGTCCACCGGCTGGCGGCGGATGTCCAGGTGGCCCTCCTCGAGCAACCTGATCTGGAGAGCTTCCTCGAGCGTCCCGAACATCGAATCGGCTGCGCGCAGGGCGGCCGATACATCGTCGTGGGACCTGCCCTCGGGCAGGTCGTCAAGCAGCAGCCGCAGATGCGCCATGATGCCGGCGAGCGGGCTCCGGAGGTCGTGCACCATCAGCGAGGTCATTTCGTCCTTGGCCAGATGCATCTTCGCCAGCTCCTTGAGCTGCTGGCGGATCAGCGAATCCTGCGTGCGCAGCCGGAGGAACGCCCGGGTTCTGAGCAGGAGCTCCTCGTCATCGACGGGCTTGGTGAGGAAGTCGTCGGCGCCGGACTGCAAGCCACGCTTCCGTTGTTCCCGGTCGGTGAGGCCCGTGACGAGCAGGACCGGAAGGTAGGGGTCCCGGTATCGATCCTTGATCAGCTTGCACGCCTCGAAACCTGTCATCTCCGGCATCATCACGTCCAGGAGGACAAGATCGATGACCTGGGTCTGCAAAACCCCGAGCGCCTTGGGGCCGCAATCCGCTTCGACGATGCGATAATGCTTGTGCAGGACGGGTCGCAAGAAGAGCCGGTTCCGCTCCTCGTCGTCCACGACCAGCACGGTCGGGCGGCCCGGCAGCTCGCGATTCCTCTCGCCGTCCGATGCAGCCGCCGGTTCCGCAGTGAGCGCAGGCACGGTCTGCTTGACGTTCATGCGAGCAGCATCGGGTCAGCCCACATGTATGCGCAATGAATAAATCAATCAGCTTCTATGGTCCCAATCGCTGGCCGCACGGGCTCGGACGGTGGCCGCGTGAGAGTGCGCGTTCCCGCTACATCCACCCTCCTCCCGCCCTCCGCTTTCTGGCGGGGCCCATGCGACCGCGATCGGGCGGGGGAACCCCAGGGCAAGTTGTTGCAGCCGCGCGATCAGCGTGCTGCGGCTCACGGACGCGTGCTTCCACCGGGAGGCGACCGTCCGGCGCTGCGCGAGGCGGCGGCATTGCGGACGAGGATCGACGCGAGGCCGCCGCCCAGGAGGAGCATTCCCACCACGCCGAGCAGCGCGCTCCACGAGAGGACCGGGGGAATCGGGCTGAGCCCGTCACCGGTGAGGATGAATGCGGCCCAATAGCGGGGGTGCTGCAGCGCCGTCCCGGAGCGCAGAAAGCGCAGCTTGGCTAGGCGCAGCGCCTCTGCCTTTGGCTTCCCGCGGTTCAGCTCGAAGTACAGCTGCGCCATGAAGTCGCGCGCAGGCTCGTCCGCTACGCGCCAGAGGGTGGTCACCGCGGCGCGCGCCCCAGCGGACAGGAGGGCGCGGCTGAACGCGTACGGGCCCTCGCCGCGGACGAGCTTGCCACGCTCGGTCTCGCAGGCGGAAAGGGTTGCGAGGTCGACCCCGCGCAAGTCGAGGTCGTAGACTTCCTTCAGGAACAGATAGTCCGCCCCGTCCTGCTCGCCGTCCGGCGAAAAGAGGATCCTCGATCGTTCCGCGCTGGCCATATCGGCGACGGCATGGGTCGCAAGGTGCAGCAGCGGCACGCCGGTAGCAGCGCCCTCCACCAGGTGTCTCTTGAGATTCGCATTCCCGAGGAACAGCTGAGCGCGGCCAGGGCAGGTGCGCGCGATGGCGCGGGCCTCGTCGGCCGAGGCGGGAAGCGGGTTGCTCAGCTCCGCGCCCCCGAGCTCCATCGCCGCGCCGTGCGACGCTTGGATCCGGGGGGCCGCGAATGAGACCAGCTGGCGCCTCCAGGGGGGTGCCCAGAAACGCGAGGGGCCGGAGGAATCGCGCAACAGGACCGCTGCGGAGGGCAGGTAGGAGACGTCGAACCGCTCGACGATCGGTGAGCCTGTGCCCGCATCCAGCAGCTCGAAGGGAATTTGGCCCAAGACTCCGTCGGGAACGACGATCAGATGGGTGGCGTCGGGCCGCCCGAGCGCTGGGATTCCACCGAGCAGCCACGCTCCGATCGCGGCCGCCGGCCGCTTCCACCCGTCGGTCGTACCCGCGGATGCCTCGTTCAACAGGGACGCGATCTCCCCGAGATCGGGAACGACGGCGGGGAGCGAGGCGATGCCGGCCGCTTCCCGCGTCGCCCAGAGCACCGCCGCGCTGCGCGGCCCTACCCAGTACTCGAGAAGGACGACTCCCGCCTCGAGCCGCGCCTGGACCGCGGCGAGCGTCGGCTGCGCCGCTGCCAGGCGATCCTGGAAGGTCCGCGCCCGCGCTCGTTCCAGCACTTCGAAAAACGCCGCGGCGTCTGGCCGCTCCAGGAGGATCTCGAGCAGCGCATCGTAGACGTCGCGTTTGTCCGCGAGGAAATCCGTCTTGAGCGAGGCGAGCTGGAGCTGCGCCCGGACCGATTCGATCCTGGAGATC
>MNFJ01000052.1 GCA_001918155.1 Deltaproteobacteria bacterium 13_1_40CM_4_68_19 | reverse complement strand
CCTCGCGGATGGCGTGGCCGATGATGCGGTGGGCGTCGTGGTACAGGTTTGCGCCGGTGGTGGTCAGCGCGCTGACGATCCCCCGCTCGATCAGCGGGATCAGGCAGCTCTGATGAAGGCCGGCGGGCGTCATCGCGCCGCTCAGGGTGAGGAAGATGCTGCAGTCTTCCTCCACCGAGCGGCGCATCAGCTCGTACGCGGTGCGCTCCTGCCGGCCCACGTACGCGCCGAATGCGTGCTGGAGGAGGTCGTGAGGCGACTCACGGCCGGTGATCGGGCGCGGATCGACGGTGCGGGCCTTTTCGATGGGCCTGCGCAGCTGGGAGCGGGTCGCCATGGCGGGCGCGCAATCTACACGATAAAGAGCAGCGCATGTGCACGCTGGTCCTGCTGCAGCGCCCGGGTGAGCTGCTCGCGGTTTCGGGAAACCGCAACGAGCTGCTCGCGCGGCCGGCGAGCGGCCCGCGCGTGGAGAAGGGCGTGCTTGCGCCTCGCGACGAGCTCGCGCACGGAAGCTGGCTGGGCCTGAACCGGCATGGTCTGTTCGTCTGCGTGACCAACCGCCGCGGCGCGATGGTCGATCCGTCGCGCAAGAGCCGTGGGCTGCTGGTTCTGGAAGCGCTGCAGGCGCGCAGCGCGCGCGGCCTGCACGATGCGCTGGCGGAGCTCCACGGCGACCGGCACAACGGCTTCCATCTGGCGTACGCGGATCTGAGCGACGCGTTCGTGTCCTGGAGCGACGGATTCGCGGTCCATCACCTCCCGCTCGCGGCGGGTCAGGTCCACGTGATCACCGAGCGCAGCTTCGGCGCGGGCGAGGCCGCGCGCGAGCGGTCCGTCGCCGCGGCGTTCGCCGGGCTGGAACCGGATCTGCGCGCGTGGCGCGAGCCGATGACCAAGCACGCGAGCGAGCCGCTGGAGAGCGCCTGCGTGCATGCCGATGCGGTCGGCTACGGGACCCGCTCGTCGCTTCAGCTCCTGGTTCGGCCCGCGGGCGCGAGCGCGCTGTGGACCGATGGTCACCCCTGCGTGAATGAGCCGCGCGACATCTCGGGGCTGGCCGCCGCTCTATTTTCGCCGCCCCGGTAGCAGGCCCTTCGCGAAGCCGCGCGCGAGCGACGGCACTTCCCGGAGCGCCTTCACCAGGGCGAGCGCGAGTTGCAGGGGGGAGCTGCCTTCCGCTTCGACCTGGACGCGCTCGCCGGTCGCGTCCTGCGCCATCCCGCGAGCGATGGTGTGGCGGCCGTCGGAGCGGATCTCGACCACCAGGCGCGCCACCACCGGGAGCTCGGGCTTTTTCTCCAGCTCTTTACTCATGTACACCGGGAGCATGGCACTCCCGGCGCCCGGACGCACGCTCCGGATGCGAAAGGAGGAGGCATGATCGAAGTGGTCGAAGGCGACATCACGCTCCTCGACGTCGACGCCGTCGTCAACGCCGCGAACGCGACGCTGCTCGGCGGGGGCGGAGTCGACGGAGTCATCCACCGCGCCGCCGGCCCCGAGCTGCTCGCCGAGTGCAGGACCCTGGGCGGCGCCAGCACCGGCGAGGCAAAGCTGACCCGCGGCTACCGCCTGAAGGCGCGCTACGTCATCCACTGCGTCGGCCCGGTCTGGCACGGCGGCCAACAGGGCGAGGCCGCCCTGTTGGCCTCCTGCTACCGCAACGCCCTTTCCCTCGCCGCCCACCACCGCCTCGAGAGCATCGCCTTCCCCGCGATCTCCACCGGCATCTACGGCTACCCGCTCGAACCGGCCACGGAGATCGCCGTCCGCGAAGCCCGCGCATTCGAGAAGTCCCACCCGGACGTCCGCATCATCTTCTGTTGCTTCTCGAGACCCGACGCGGAGACATACAAAAAAATCGTTGGCATGCCCGGCGGTTGATCTGGAGCCCTACCGCCCCCGCGCGATCGCGATCTGCTCGAACGCCCGATCGACGTTCGCGAACATCTCCCGCCGCACCCGGTCGTCCCCGTCCACACCCTGCAGCGCCTTCTTGAACTCGTCGACCTCCACGACCGCGAGCGCCCGCTCGTCGCCGTCCGGCGTCACCCAATGGTCGCGGATGGCGGATACCTGCGCCGCGGCTCTGCGGGCCATCGCCGCCACCGCCTGTCCGTCCTGGGGCGATTCGCCCGTTCTGGCCAGCACCCGTACCAGCGCGTCCACCGCACCTTGAAGCTGCTCGCGCGCCGCGCCGTCGGCCTGGTGCCGCCGGGCCCTCTCGTTGGTCGCGCCGCTCGCTACGCCCACGCCCTGCAACTTGCGGCCGCCCTCCGTGCGTATCGCGCCCGTCCCCTCCGAAAGCCAGGACGGCGTGGCGTCCGGAGCGCCGGCCCGCATGGTTTTGCCTCCGCCCCCGCAAGAAAGGGCCAGGACCGCCGCGGCGGCCAGCAACACCGTCCTCATTGCTTTCCTCCGCCCTGCACGAGAAAGGCCGGGTCGATCCCGAGATCGCGGATGACCGCGCCCCAGATCTTCTCCACGGGAGTGTCGAAGATGCGCTTCGAAGAGATGCTGGCATTGAGCCAACCGCCGGCGACCATCTCGCGCTCGAGCTGCCCGGGGCCCCAGCCGGCGTAGCCGAGGCAAAGACGGTATGCGGCGGGATCGCCGGCGAGCAGCGTGCGCAGCGCGTCGGTCGAGACGGAGAGATAGACGTCGTCCTGCAGGTGAACGGAGTCGGCCACTTCCGAGCGGCGATGCACGAGGAAGCCTCGTTCGCGCTGGACGGGGCCTCCGATGAACGCGTTACCCGCTTCCGCGTGCACGTCCATCCCGTGCTCCTTGCCGATGTCCTTGAGGCCGATGTCGCTCAGCCGGTTGAAGACGATTCCCATCGCCCCGGAGTCGTTGTGCTCGATGAGCAGCACGACGGAGCGGGCGAAATTCGGGTCGTCGAGTTGCGGTACCGCGATCAGGAGCCCCGGGGCGAGGTCGCTCACCGTTTAGCCCGAGAAGCCGTCCATGGAGAGCATCCCCCGCTTGCCCTCCTTCTCCTTGTTCGCCTCGGCCGTGGGCAGCGGCTCCTTCTGCTTGTTGATGTTGGGCCATTTCTGGGAGAGCTCCGCGTTCAGCGCGACATACTCCTTCCATTTCTCCGGCAGGTCGTCTTCCGGGAAGATCGATTTCGTCGGGCAGACCGGCTCGCAGGCGCCGCAATCGATGCACTCGTCAGGGTGGATGACGAGGAAGTTTTGTCCTTCGTAGAAGCAGTCCACGGGGCAGACGGCCACGCAATCGGTGTACTTGCAAGCGATGCACGGCTCGGCGACGACGAAAGCCATGGATGGGTCTCCTGGCGTGGGATATTTCGCTGCTCTCTGGCACGAACCCTATCACGCCTGCAAGAGCGACGCGGTCTCGTGCCGTGTAGTCGGCGCGGCGCGGCGCGGCTACATTGCGGGGCAATGAACCGGCACGCGGAAGCCCGCAGTCACCAGACGAAGGACGCGGGACGTGAGGTCCGCGCACGGCTGTGAGATGCCTGAACGGCGATGCGCGCGTCGAGGAAACCTACCGCAGCGCCCTCGCGGGCGAGCGTGCCCGACTGCTGCTCACCGATCCCCCCTATTGTTTGCTGACGCGGCGGCGCAAGGGGGGAGAGGTGCGTGACAAGCGCGCGGGCGTGAAGATCGATCGGGAACCCGTCGTCCGCTTCGCTGACGTCCGCGCTTATCGCCGTTTCACGGAGGAATGGCTTCCCAAGGCTGCGGCGCACGTCGAAGGGCCTCTGATCGTGTGGACGAACTTCCTGGGCAAGGAGCCAATCCGCGCCGTGGCCCGCGAGCTCGGCCATGGCGAAGCGGGCGAGTTTCTCTGGGCGAAGCGCACCTCGCAGCATGAGGGCAACGAGCAGTTGCTGCGCGTGTACGAGACGGCGCTGGTATTCCTGAGGACGCCGCTGCCACAGCTGCAGGCGGGGGATGTGCAGCGCGTCTGGTGCGTCGCGGCGGGCTACGACGACGACGGCGAGGCAGGCCGCTGGGGCAGTCATCCGAATCACAAGCCGTTTTCGGTGCTGGAGCCGCTGCTGCGTCAGTGGTCCCGGCCGGGCGATCTGGTGCTCGATCCGTTCGCCGGCAGCGGCAGCATCCCAGCCGCCGCATTGCGCTTGCAAAGGCGGGTCGCGTGCAGCGAAATAGAGCCGCAATGGGCCGCCCTCGCTTCGCGGCGGCTTTCGGGGGTGCATCGTTGAAGCGGCTGCTGCTGGTCCTGGTCCTCGCCGCCTGCAGCGCAACGCGGCTCACGCATCTGCGCGGGGGCTGGCGGTCCTGTCATGCGGCGGACCCGAACGCGGTCGAGTGCGGCGGCAAGCAGGTGGCGCAGGTCGAGTGCTTCCAGCCCGGGGATGAAGCGTGCGGCGCCCTCGCGGTGCGATACGCGGACGGCGAGCGCGTGTTCCTCTCGCGGCCCGCTGGATTCGAGCCAGGGCAGGAGGCGCCGATCGGTTCACCGACCGCCATCCGCCCGGAGCTTGCATCGGACGGAAGCATGATCTGGTTCGGGCGGCCGCAGAGGCGGGGCGAGTACTGGACGGTCTTCGAGCTGGATACCGGGATCACCCGGGAGGTGGACGCGGTCCAGATCTTCAAGATTCGCGAACGCGATCCGCACAGCATGCCGCTCTGGGTCGCACAAGCGGCCGCCCCTCGGTAGCCACCATCAGGATGATCTTCGCCGGTCGACGCCGCGGAAGGAGAAGAGCAGCGCCTCGAGCCGGTCAGGCCCTTCGCGCTCCAGGTTGGCGAGGTTCGCCTCCGCGATGCGTTCCGCGAGGCTGAGCGGGCTCGCGAGCGCCATCGCTTCCTCGAGCGAGAGGTTCGCGGTGTCCACATAGCGCGAGCCGCCGTCGTTTCCGCCGCGAACGGCCCGGAGCACGGAAGCGCGCACGAGCTGCAGCGTCGGATCCGGGCTGCGGCGGATGAACTGCACGGCCCGATGGGCATCGAGCAGGTCCCGGGGCAGGTCGGGGTGGAAGGCCACGCAATAGAACGGCGCGTCGCCGCCATGAGCTGCGAACATACGCTCGCGCAGGCCGGCGCAGAAGGAGGCGAAGTCGCGGGCCGACTGCTCTCCCGATGCAGGATCCTCCGGAAAGATGAGAAGCGCGACTTCCACGGCCTGCTCCGGCAGCGCTTCGATCTGCCGGATGGCCGCAAACGCCTCGTCGCGGCTGTGCAGCACGCGGCGGTGCAGCCTTCCCGATTCCCGGCAGGGCCTCGCGTACGGACACAGCCGCAGCGCCTCGACGAACTCGCGCAGATACCGATCGCTCCGCGCCAGCGCTTGCTCATCCGTCGTGGTCACGACCGCTGCTCCGTGTTACATCGAGCCTCCCAGATGCCGCGAAGAAAAGACCTCAAGTCCATCCTCCTGCTCGGCTCTGGTCCCATCGTCATCGGGCAGGCTTGCGAGTTCGATTACTCGGGCGTGCAGGCGCTCAAGGCGCTGCGGGAAGAGGGGTACCGCACTATTCTTTTGAACTCCAACCCGGCGACGATCATGACGGACGCGGAGTGGGCGGACCGCACGTACATCGAGCCGATCACGGTGGAGGCGGCCGAGCGCATCATCGCCGTGGAGCGTCCGGACGCGATCCTGCCCACCATGGGCGGGCAGACCGCGCTGAACCTGGCGGTGCAGCTCGCCAAGGAAGGGATCCTGGCGAAGTACGGCTGCCACCTCATCGGCGCGCAGCTCGAGGCGATCGAGAAAGCCGAGGACCGGCAGCGCTTCAAGGACTGCATGACCGCGCTCGGCATCGACGTGCCGAGATCGGGCATTGCGCACGCGCTCGACGACGTGATGCGCATCGGACACGAGCTCGGGTTCCCGCTCATCCTGCGGCCCAGCTTCACTCTCGGGGGCCTCGGGGGTGGAATCGCCTACAACCGGCAGGAGCTGGAGGAGCTGGGGGCGCGGGCGCTCGGGTACAGCCCTACGCACGAAGTGCTGATCGAGGAATCGGTCCTCGGCTGGAAAGAGTTCGAGCTGGAGGTGATGCGCGACAAGGCCGACAACGTCGTGATCATCTGCAGCATCGAGAACGTCGACCCGATGGGCGTGCACACGGGCGACTCGATCACCGTGGCCCCCGCGCAGACGCTCTCCGACGTCGAGTACCAGACCATGCGCGACCTGGCCCGGCAGGTGATCCGCGCCATCGGCGTGGAGACCGGCGGGTCGAACATCCAGTTCGGCGTGCATCCGAAGACGGGCCGCATCGTGGTGATCGAAATGAATCCGCGGGTGAGCCGGTCCTCCGCCCTGGCCTCGAAGGCGACCGGGTTCCCCATCGCCAAGATCGCGGCCAAGCTCGCCGTCGGTTACACGCTCGACGAGATCACCAACGACATCACCAGGACGACGCCTTCGAGCTTCGAGCCGGCCATCGACTACTGCGTGGTGAAGATCCCGCGCTTCAATTTCGAGAAGTTCCCGCACGCGGATCAGACGCTCACCACCAGCATGAAGTCAGTGGGCGAGGTGATGTCCATCGGGCGCACCTTCGCGATCGCGCTGCAGAAGGCGCTGCGCTCGATGGAGAACCGGACGGACGGCCTGGACTCTCCCCTCCGGCGGGAGGGAATGCGCGCGGAGTATTCGGCGCCGGAGCTGGAGCGCATCCGGCAGGAGGTGAAGACGCCCACGCCACGCCGCCTCTTCTGGATGGCGGAGGCGTGCCGGGCGGGCATCTCCGTGGAGGAGATGTATGCGCTTTCGGCCATCGATCCCTGGTTCATCCGGGAGATCCAGGCATTGGTGGACGCGGAGCGGGAGATCGCAGAGTCCTCGAGGAAGTCCGGCGCAGGCGCACAGGTTCCCGATCTCGTCCACTGGAAGCGCCTGGGCTTCTCGGACAAGCGGATCGCCCGCCTTGCCGGCCGCAGCGAGGCGGACGTCGCCGGCCAGCGCGAGGCGATGGGCCTGCACCCCGTCTTCAAGCGCGTCGACACCTGCGCCGCCGAGTTCGAAGCGAACACGCCGTACCTGTACTCGAGCTACGAGGACGAGGACGAAGTCCGCCCGGATGACCGCAAGAAGGTGCTGATCCTCGGATCGGGACCGAACCGCATCGGCCAGGGTATCGAGTTCGATTACTGCTGCGTGCAGGCCTCCTTCGCGCTCAGGGCCGCCGGTTACGAGACCCTGATGGTGAATTGCAATCCGGAGACCGTGTCGACCGACTACGACACCTCCGATCGACTGTACTTCGAGCCCCTGACGCTCGAGGACGTCCTGGAGGTCACCCGCCGCGAGAAGCCAATCGGGGCCATCGTCCAATTCGGAGGGCAGACGCCGCTCAAGCTCGCCCGCGGGCTGGAGAAGGCGGGCATCCGCATCCTCGGGACCAGCGTCGACGCGATCGAAGCCGCCGAGGATCGCGAGCTGTGGTCCCGGGTCGTCGAGGAGGTGAAGCTGCGCCAGCCGGAGAACGGGATCGCCCACAGCCCGGAGGAGGCGCTGGCCACCGCGCGCCGCATCGGGTACCCGGTGATGGTGCGCCCGAGCTTCGTGCTGGGCGGCCGCGCCATGGAGGTGATCTACGACGACGCGGGCGTCGAGCAGTATTCCACCGAGGCCGTGCAGGCGTCCGAGGAGCGGCCCATCCTCATCGACCGGTTCCTCAAGGACGCCACCGAGGTGGACGTGGACTGCGTCGGCGACGGCAGGGACTACGTCGTGGCCGGGGTGATGGAGCACATCGAGGAGGCCGGCATCCATTCCGGCGACTCCGCGTGCGCGCTGCCCCCGTTCTCGCTGGCGAAGGAGATCGTCGCCGAGATCGCGCGCCAGACGCTCGCGCTGGCGCGTCACCTCAAGGTGGTCGGCTGCATGAACGTGCAGTTCGCCGTCCAGGACGGCCGCATCTTCATCCTGGAGGCGAACCCGCGCGCCTCGCGCACCGTGCCCTTCGTCGGCAAGGCTACGGGCGTGCCTTGGGCGAAGATCGCTGCCCTCTGCACGGTGGGAAAGTCGCTGGCGGAGCAGGGGATCCGCGGCACGGTCCTTCCGAGGCACCTGAGCGTGAAGGAAGCGGTCTTCCCGTTCCATCGCTTCTCCAAGGCGGATACGATCCTCGGCCCCGAGATGCGCTCCACCGGCGAGGTGATGGGGCTCGACGATTCGTTTCCGCGCGCGTTCGCCAAGGCCCAGATCGCCGCGGGCAACGCGCTGCCGATGGGCGGGCGCGTGTTCATCTCGGTGCGCGACGAGGACAAACCCGGCGCGGCCGATCTGGCTGCACGCCTGGTGAAGCTCGGATTCGAAGTGGTGGCGACGGCGGGCACGGCGGATTTCTTCCGCCGGCGCGGGGTGCCCTGCCAGACGGTATTCAAGGTGAACGAGGGACGGCCCCACATCGTCGACAAGCTGATCGACCGCGAGATCGCGCTGGTGTTCAACACCACCAGCGGAAAGAAGGCCATCGACGACAGCTACAGCATCCGGCGGGAGACGCTGATGAACGGGATCCCCTATTTCACGGCGCTGACCAGCTGCCGCGCGGCGGTCGCGGCCGTCGAGGCGCTTGCGCAGGGGCCGCTGACGGTGAAGTCGCTGCAGGAGTACCACTCGGCGGCGTAGCGAGAACGGAACTGCCACTACTGACCCGTGTGGGCGGTCCTTAACTTCGAGGCATGGCAACCCTCTCCTGGTTGGCGGCATTGGCGCTCCTGGCCGCGGCTCCCGAGGGGCCGTCCGAGCCCTCGCCCGCAAAGGAATCGCTGCCGCCGACGCAGCGCCCCGAGGATCGTCCCGCGCACGAGAGCCCGTACTCGGCGTTCGGCGCGCCGCACGCCAAGCGGCCTCAGGCGAAGAAGCGCGGGCGCCCGCCTGCTCTGCGCCGACGGCACCACCCAGACGCAGCGGCCGCGAGCCAAGAACGCCTGCGAAGATCACGGCGGCCCGGCCATTCTGCGGAAGCAGCAATACAGCTACTGACCTGCAAAATTGAGCGCGCGTATCCGGAGCTACACTATACGCAACCCTTCGTGCCAACCATCCGGCGCCTCGCCCGCGATGCCACTTGGCAAGGGTTGCGTATGTTGTCCCGGATCAGCGGCGCAGGATGAGGTGCTCTAGGAGCGCCTTCTGCACGTGCAGTCGGTTTTCCGCCTCGTCGAAGATGGCGGAGTGCGGTCCGTCGATGACGCCGGCGGTGATCTCCTCGCCGCGGTGCGCGGGCAAGCAATGGAGGACGATGGCATTCCCGTGCGCCTTCCCGAGAAGCTGCTCGTTGACCTGATAACCCGCGAGCGCCTTCATTCGCGAGGCGGCCTCCTTCTCCTGGCCCATGCTGACGAACACGTCCGTGATCACGACGTCCGCCCCGGCGACCGCCTCCTCCGGATCGCTGGTAACCCGTGCCCGGCCCAGGGCGGCGGTGGGCGGGCGATATCCCTTCGGAGCGGCGAGTCGCAGGTCGAAGCCGAAGATGGGCGCCGCCTCGCAGAATGAAAGCGCCATGTTGGAGGCGCAGTCGCCGACGAAGGCGACCGTCTTGCCCTCCACCTCGCCGAGCTTCTCGGCCATCGTGAACAGATCCGCGAGCACCTGGACCGGGTGACCCCCGTCCGAGAGTCCGTTGATCACGGGAACCGTAGCGGCGCGGGCAAAGGCGCGCAGCCGATCGTCGCCGTGGGTGCGGAACATGATGGCGTCGACGTACCGCGAGGCCACCCGGGCCGTGTCCTCCAGCGTCTCGCCTCGGGCGATCTGGCTGTCCGCGGTGGGCAGCGTGATCGCGTTTCCGCCGAGCTGCCCGATGGCGGCCTCGAAGGAGATGCGGGTGCGCGTGGAAGCTTTCTCGAACAGCAGCAGCAGGGAGCGCCCCTCGAGCGTGCGGACGGCCTCGCCCAGGCGTCGTTTCGCCTTCAGCTCGCGCGCGCGGTGAAAGAGGGCGCGATGCTCGTCCGAGGAAAAATCCCCGAGCCGCAGGAAATCCCGCTTCACAGCGCCGCCTCCTTCAGTTCCGCCAACAAGCGGTCCAGCCTCGGGACCGCGGAGCCCGCCGCTGCCGCTGCCTTCGCCGATGCGCGCAGCGACGCGATCTGCGCGTCGACCGAGGCGCGTCCGGTTCCACCGGCGTTCTTCTTGCGCGCGACCGAGTCGGCGGCGTCTGCCGCACGCAGCACCTCCGGCGTGAAGCGCGGATCGATCTGGCGCGCCAGATCGAGCGGCGCCCGGCCCAGCGCGATCCCTTGATCCATGCACCTGCGCACGAGCGCGCCCGTCAGCTTGTACGCGGTCCGGAACGGCACTCCCGCCTGGGTGAGAGCCTCCGCGACGTCGGTCGCCGCCGTGGCGCCGTCCTCCAGCGCTTTGCGGCCGCGCTCGGGATCGAAGCGCACGCGCCCGAGCCCGAGCCGCAGCATGCGCAGAACGGAGACGAGCAGCGGCCCCGTCTCCAGCAGCGCCTGCCGATCTTCCTGCAGGTCGCGGTTGTAGCCGCCGGGAAGACCCTTCACGGTGACGAGCAGCGCGTTGAGATTGCCGACGGCGCGGCCGCACTTGCCCCGGATCAGCTCGAAGAGATCGGGATTGCGCTTCTGCGGCATCATCGACGAGCCCATGGCGATCTCGTCGTCGAGCCGCAGATAGCCGAATTCGGCGGTGCAGAAGTCGATCACGTCGGTCGCCACCCGGCTGGCGTGGAGCAGCGCGCGCGCGGCTGCGTAGGCGAAGTCGAGGGCGAAGTCGCGATCGCCCACGGTATCGAGGCCGTTCGCCGTCACCCGCTCGAAGCGCAAGAGCTTGCGGACGACCTCGCGGTCGATGGGAAGCGAGGTGCCCGCCAAAGCCCCGACGCCGAGCGGCATCTCCGGCGACGCAGCAGTCCGGATCAGCTCGAGGTCCCGCGCGAACATCGCGCCCCAGGCACAGAAGTAATACGCGGCGCTCACCGGCTGTGCGCGCTGCCGGTGGGTGTAGCCGGGCAAGAGGGTATCGCGCTCGCGTCCGGCGCGCTCCGCCAGCTCGGCCAGGAGCAGGGAGAGCTCCTCCAGCGCCAGCGCCGACTGCTCGCGGACGTGCAGGCGCAGATCGAGCGCGATCTGGTCGTTGCGCGACCGCGCGGTGTGGATCATCCCGGCGGTCTCGCCCAGGCTGCGCGCGAGCAGCGTTTCCACCGCCATGTGGACGTCTTCCTCTTCCGGCAGCCCGGTCGCTGCCTCCAGCACACGCACGAGCTCGCTCCGGATGGCGCCGGCGGCCTCGCGAGGAACGAGCCCGGCGCGCGAGAGCATGATCAGGTGCGCCATCGACCCGATCACGTCCTCGCGCAAGAGCTGCCGATCGAGCGGCAGCGAGCTGGAAAACGCCAGCACCTCGGGAAGGAGCTGCGCTCCCCCGGAAGCCGCGCCGGAGCCGACGACCGTCACCGGTCGATTCCGCCGTGCTGCCGCGAGAACTCCTGGAGCTGCAGCCCGAGGATGTGGATGAAGCCTTCCGCGGCGCGATGATCGAATCGATCCTCGACTCCGTACGTGGAGAGGGCGTGGTTGTAGAGCCCGTGCGGCGAGCTGCGGCCCACCACGCGCATCGAACCCCGGTAGAGCTTCAAGGTCACCTCGCCGGTGACGGTCTGCGCCAGCGCGTCGTTGAACGCCTGCAGCGCGAGTCGCAGCGGGCTGAACCAGAAGCCTTCGTAGGTGAGCTGCGCGAAGCGCTGGTCGAGCTGGGCCTTCACCCGCAGCCCATCGCCCATGACCGTGAAGCGCTCCAGCTCCTGGTGGGCGGCGATGAGCGCCACCGACGCCGGGCACTCGTACGTCTCGCGGCTCTTGATGCCGACCACGCGGTCTTCCATCAGGTCGATGCGCCCGATGCCGTGCCCGCCGGCGATCTCTCCGACTTTCGCGATCAGCGCGGCAGGCTTCAGCTTCTCGCCGTTGACGCTCACCGGAAGCCCGCGCTCGAATGCGATGCGCAGATATCCGGGTGTAGCCGGCGCCGCCTCGATGCTCTTCGTCCAGGCGAACGCGGCCTCCGGCGGCTCCTGCAGCGGATCCTCGAGCACGCCGCCTTCGATGGAGCGGCCCCAGAGGTTCTCGTCGATCGAGAAGGGCGACTTCTTCGAGGTGGGGACCTCGATGCCGTGCTTCGCCGCGTACTCCATCGCCGCGTCGCGCGTGATGTTCCGCTCGCGCTGGGGCGCCAGGATCTTGAGATCCGGAGCCATGCCCTTGACGGCCAGATCGAACCGGACCTGGTCGTTTCCCTTGCCCGTTGCGCCGTGCGCGACGGCGGTCGCGCCGTGCTTGCGGGCCGCGGCGACGAGATGCTTGGCGATCAAGGGGCGGCTGAGGGCGGCGCTGAGCGGGTAGACCCCCTGGTAGAGCGCATTGGCCTGCAGCGCGGGAAAGCAGAACTGCGTCGCGAACTCCTCCTTCGCGTCGACGATCTCGGCCGCGACCGCGCCCGCCTGACGCGCCTTCGCCTTCAGCTTCTCGTGGTCCTTCGATTCGCCCACGTCGGCATGACAGGCGATCACGTCGTAGCCGTACTCGTCGGTGAGGATGCGGACGAGCACGCTGGTGTCGAGGCCGCCGGAGTAGGCGAGAACGACTTTTTGCCGGGTTGCCATCAACCAATCTCCCTTCCAAAGAGGCTGCGGACCTGTTGCGCCAGGCGCCGCGTCGCGACGCCGCGCGCCGGTGTTGCGAAGATGGTGTCGTCGCCCGCCAGGGTGCCGAGGCACTCCGGCATGCGGGCGTTGTCGATGGCCAACGCTACCGCGGAGGCCATTCCCGGCCGGGTGCGCAGAACGACGAGGAAGTCGTTCTCCCGCAGCGAGAGGATGGTCTCGCCCAGCTCGGCGAGCTGGGGAGTGGCGGTCGCGCTGACCGGCTCCAGCTCGTACACCGCGCCTTCAGGCCGGGAAACGCGCAGCACGCCCAGCTCCGCCAGGTCCCGCGAGAGCGTGGCCTGCGTCGCCTCGATGCCCTGCGCGGCGAGAAGCTCCGCCAGCTCTTGCTGGGTGGAGATGCGTCGCGCCCGCAGCAGGCGGCGGATCTCCTCCTGCCGCTCATGCTTGCCGGCTTTCTCGCGGACCAGTCTCATGCGCGAATCCAGGAGCCGACTCCGTTGTCGGTGAACAGCTCGCCGATGATCGAGTGTGGAACGCGCCCGTCGAGCAGATGCACGCTCTGCACGCCGGCGGAGAGCACCTTCAGGATGCTCCTCGCCTTGGCCTTCATCCCGCCCTTGATGGTGCCGTCGTCGATCAGCGCATGCAGATCGGCGCCGGTGAGCTGCCCGATCAGCTCGCCCGCCTTGAGGATGCCGGGGACGTCGGAGAGATAGATGAGCTTCTGCGCGCCGATTGCCACCGCCACTTCGGCCGCGACGTTGTCCGCGTTGATGTTGTAGCTCTGCCCGTCCTCACCCAGGCCGACCGGCGAGACCACCGGCACGTACCCCTGCTGGAGCAGCATCTCCAGGAAGTCCCGGTTCACCTGCGTCACTTCGCCGACCTGGCCGAGGTCGCGGCCCTCCTGCACCAGCTTGCGGGCTCGGATGAGCCCTCCGTCCTTGCCGGAGACGCCCACCGCCAGCGCGCTTCCGTTTCCGTTCAGGAGCGTGACCAGCTCGGTGTTGACGGAGCCGGTCAGCACCATCTCCACCACCTTCACGTCGGCCGCGTTGGTGACGCGCTGGCCGTCGACGAACTCCGCCTTGCCGCCGAGCTTCTCCAGCGTGCGCGTGATCTCCGGCCCACCTCCGTGCACCACCACCGGGCGCAAGCCGACGGCGCGCAGCAGACGGATGTCCTCGCAGAACAATCTCTTCAGCGATTCCTTCACCATCGCCGCGCCGCCGTACTTGATCACGCAGCGGGTGCCGGAGAACTTCTGGATGTATCCGAGCGCGTCGACGAGCAGCTTGACCTTGAAGGTGGGGCTGTAGTTCGAGAGCCGGTCGTCCTTCGCCACGCCGCCGTCGGGCATGGTGACGATCAGGGAGGTGTAGTCGGCGTTGATCTTCACATAGTCGTACGACAGGTCGCATCCCCAGGCTTGCCCCTTGCTTTCGCCGCGGCGCAGGTCCACCACGACCCTCACCTCCGGCTCGCGCATGCGCGCTTTCAGCACGCTCGCGTCGTAGGCGAGCGGGGCGCGGTCGTAGACGGCGACGTCCTGGACGCTCACGCGCGCGTCGGCCGGCTCGATCGGATATCCCGCGGTGCCGGCGCGCGCGCCGATGGAGGCGAGCACCCGCCCCCAGTTCGGATCGGCGCCGAAGATGGCGGCCTTCACCAGGCTCGAGCCGGCGCAGGCCTTCGCCAGATCGAGCGCCATCTCCTCTTCCGGCGCGCCTTCCACGGTGATGTCGAGCAGCTTGGTGGCGCCTTCACCATCCGCCGCGATCTCCTTCGCCATCTGCCGGCAGAGGTCGTCCAGGGCCGCCGAAAACGCGTCGAGCGCCGGACCGGGGTCGGCGATGGGCGCATTGCCGGCGGCGCCGTTCGCGAGCGCGAACACGCAGTCGTTGGTGGACATGTCCCCGTCCACGGTCAGCGCGTTGAAGCTGCGCCGCATCGCCTGCTGCAGGGCAGAGGCGAGGATGTTCGGCTTCACGGCGCAGTCGGTCGCAACCACGGCGATCATCGTCGCGAGCGACGGCGCGATCATCCCCGAGCCCTTGCAGATGCAGGTGAGGGTCACCTCCTTGCCGCCGATGCGGACCGTGCGCGCGGCCAGCTTCATGCGCGTATCGGTCGTCATGATCGCCTCGGCGGCAGGGAGGGGGTCCGCCTTCAGCGAGGCGGTCAGCGCCGGCATCGCGGCGACGATCTTGTGCGCCGGCAGTCTCACCCCGATCACGCCGGTCGAGGCGCTCAGCACGGCTCCGGCGGGGATGCGCAGCTGCTTCGACACCGCCTCGCACACCGTCTTCACGTCCTCCAGGCCCTCGGGCCCGGTGAGCGCGTTGGCGTTTCCGCTGTTGACGACCACCGCCCGGATTCCTTCCGCCGGCAGCCGCTTCTCGGCGTCGAGGACGGGCGCGGCCTTCGCCAGGTTGCGCGTGAAGCAGGCGGCCGCGGCGCACGGCGACTCGCTGTAGACGAGCGCCACGTCCTTGCGGTTCGGCTTGATGCCGGCCTGGACTGCGGCCCAGAGAAACCCCTTCGGTACGTTCAAGGATGGAACCCCCGCAGCGCGTCGAGGCCGGCGGTCTGCGGCCAGCCCATGATGAGGTTGAGGTTCTGTACGGCCTGACCGGCGGCGCCCTTCACCAGGTTGTCGATGGCGGAGATCGCAACCACCACGTCCAGGTCCGCCGCGACCGCGACCTGGCAGCGGTTCGTTCCGGTCACCGCCTTGAGCGTGACCTGATCCGGCGACTCGAGCACCTCGACGAACGGCGCCTCTGCATATTTATGCACAAGGGCCGCGCGCAGCTCCGCCGCTTTGCGGCCGGGCGCAAGCCGCCCGTAGCAGGTGGAGAGGATGCCGCGCTTGATGGGCAGCAGGTGGGCGGTGAAGGTGAGCGGACGGCCCAGCGTCTGGGCGATCTCCGGCTGGTGCTGGTGCCGGAGGACCTTGTAGGCGCGGAAGTCCTCGTCGATCTCCACGAAAGAGTAATCCTCGGCAGCTTTGCGGCCCGCGCCCGTCACGCC
>MNFJ01000156.1 GCA_001918155.1 Deltaproteobacteria bacterium 13_1_40CM_4_68_19 | reverse complement strand
GGGGGGGAGGGAGACTGGCTGACCGCTGCCTCGATCGCGGCGAACAGCGCCGCGGGGCGGATGGGCTTCGGCAAGTATCCGTCCATGCCCGCCCCCAGGCAGCGACGCGCGCACCGCGGCCGCGCTCTTGCGATGGACGTTGCGAGTGAAGATCTCGCGCACCGGGGTGCTCTCGCGCTGATCGACCGGCTCCACCAGGCCTCGAAATTGCCGGTGTGCCGGGCGAGGTTGAAGTCGTTGTCGTCGCTCGCGCCGTAGGCCCAGGAGGCGAAGCCGTTGAGCGAGAGCTTCCCTTCCTCGATCTCGATGGCCGAAGCTTGCAGCGAACCGAGCGCCACCAGCGTCAGTGCCCACCCGGCCGTCGATTTCGCCATGGTCGATGCTCATTCCAGCAGCCTCTACGACCATTGGCCAAAAAAAGACTGCGGATTGGCAAAGCCTGCAATCCCGGTTGTGGGGGTTCAGCGCACCGCGCGCAGAGGCGGAGAGCCGCGGCCTTGCCCCGCGATCGAAGGATCCCGCAGATACGTCTCCGTCAGACGCTTCTTCGGCAGGAGCCGGAGCGGTGCCGTGAGCACCGAAGTTCCGTAGGTCTCGGCAATTGCGAGCCCCTTCTCGAGGGCGCCCAGGTCCGCCAAAGGCTTCGTGAGAACGCCCATCCGCAGCAGCCGCTTTTCCGCGCAATCTACGGAGAACTGGAGGAACGCGGGCAGCTGCGAGAGCACCTCGTGCCGCGGCAGGCGCGAGCGCATGAAGGCGCCCAGCCGGCGCACCGCCCACATCGACACCAGGGAGAGCCCGAGCAGGCGCCGCCGCAGGGCCGGGCGCCCGCGGATGGCCTGCATCGTCCGCTGTTCGCCGAACTCCACGTGCCGTTCTTCCTGCTTCACCGCGCGGCCGAGGATCGCGCGGATCTCCTCGTGCGCGATGGTGTCGATCACCCCGTAGAGCGCCATCAGCACGAACCCTTCGCCGAGGGCCATCTCCAGGCAGACGTGCTCCTCGAAGGTGGCGGGCATCATCCCCGTGCTGAGGAAGCGGACCAGGCGGTGCGCCGGGGCCGGCTCCTCGCCCAGGAGCTCCAGGATGCGGATGAAATTCTCCACGTGCTGGAACTCCTCGACGGCCTGGCGCGAGAAGAACCGGGCGGCCTCCAGATCCGGCGCCTGGTACAACCAGTGGCCGCACTGGATGCCCGTCACCTCGCCGTAGAGGAACTGGTTCATCACCCACGCGAGCAGCTTGCGGTCGCGCTCCGGCTCGAGCCGGGCGCCCGCGAAGTCGAACGTCATCTCCTCGCGCGAGAGCAGCATGTGGGGAAAGTTAGCACGGCGCGTCGCGGCAGACCCCTGTGTGCACTTGCCAACTCCTGCCGAGGGGGTACCATCCCGTACGATGCGCAGGCTGCACGAGGAAATCCGCGAGATCCGGGTGCCTTCCGAGGTCCTCGCCCGCTGGGCGCTCGAGACCCCGGTCGCGGCCCAGGAGGCGACCGGCGCGGCGCTCGCGTTCCTCGTTCACGCGGAGCACGCCGCGACGACGCTCTTGCCGGTCCCGACCTTGCTGCGAAGCGAGCAAGCGATCCTCGATCCGGACGGCTTCTTGCGCCATCCGCGCGGCGCGGTGGAGCACTTCCGGCAGCGCGCGGATCGCGCGATCGCCTGGATGGACCTCTTCATCTTCTTCCGCGAGCGGTTCCCTGCGGCGGCCCAGCGGCAGCCGCCGGAGGCGCTCTACAACATCGCTCAGCTCTTAGGCAGCCATGGAGACGACCTGGAAGCGGCCGCCGATCTGCTGGTCCGCGAGTGCGCGATGGCCGAGGTCGAGGAGGTGCTGGCGCGCACGTTGACCTACCCGCCGCTGCAGGCCCTGATGCAGAGCCTGCGCGAGCATGACGCGCAGCGGAGCGCCGAAGCCCGCCGGCTCGCGGCCTCGGTGCTGGGCGATCTCTCCGGCGCGAGCCTGTGGAAGGTGCGGACGCGGTTGGTCACGACTGCGACCCGTGCCCTGCTCGCGTCGAAGCCGCTGCTCGACGAGCTCGAGCGGGGTGGCTTCAAGATCGATCGGACGCGCGCCGCTCGCGGGTTCGCCCGCAGGATGGAGGAGGCGTTGTCCGAGCTGCCTGGGGCGCCAGTCTTGCAGTCCATCCTGCGGCAGTTGGGCGGCTCCGTCGACGGCGACGCTTCGCGTCAATCACCCTGAAGCGCTAGGCTCAACGTCCGAGGGCAGCGTAGATGTGGCCGCGCGGGGGGCCGAACTTCCACATGCTCGCGACGCCCGCGGCCATCAAGCAGAGCAGCCCGGCGACGAGCAGCCAGATCGTCTGGCGCGGAGGCAACAGCCGTCGCATATCTCGGCATGGTAACTCCGACGCCAGTCGAAGTCACATCCCCAGCGAAATAGCGGTTCGAGGCTGTCGTACAGGCGGCAACCGCGGAGGTCCCTGTTGATCGTGTCCAGCGATGCCGAATTGCCGCATCCGGCCAGCGCCGCGCCGCCTGCGCTGCTGGCGCTGATCGCTCCGGACGCGGGAATGGATCGGCAGGCGAAGGTCGGCAAAGCGGGCCTTGCGTTCCTCATCGCCTTCGCCTGCGCACTCTTTGCGGCCTTCGCGCAATCGGCCCGCGTCGACGCGCGCTCCGCCACGCTGCAGAAGCTCGAGACGGCCGGCCAGCTCTCCTCGATGAGCGATCGGGCGATCGAGGACGAGACGCGAAACGCGGAGCGCCTGTACCAGGTGATGCGGGTGGCGTGGGGCGCCGTGGAGGCGCCGGCGTTCCTGCTCGCGGGCGCGCTCGCGGTGGTGGTCCTGGTCTGGTTCCTGCGCGGGCGCGTCAAGGGACGCGGGGTGTTCCCGGTCGCCGCGGCCGTGCTCCTGCCCGGCGCGGTCGCCAACCTGCTCGACGGGATCACTGCCCTGCGCCAGACGTCGCTCCCCGCCGGCCCCGTCATGCTCTCGCCGCGCAACCTGAGCGCGATCTTCGCCGCGTTCGGGAATCCGGTCTCGGGAGCGGCGTTGAAGCTCGGCAACGCGGTCGATTTCTTCTCGCTCTGGGCGGCGGTGCTCATGGCGTTCGGCATCGCGTCGGTCGGGGAGGTGCCTGCACGGCGCGCGCTGATCGGGACCCTCTCCGCCTGGTTGTGCCTGCGGCTGGTCATCAGCGTGGCGATTGGAGGAGCGTAGTGTTTCGGATCCTGGTTCTCGCAGGCATGGTGTCAGGGGCGGCGGTCGCGCAGCCGCAGCCGCAGCCACTCACGCTGGACGCCGCCGTGAATCTCGCGCTGCAGCGGAACTCCGACTTGCAGCGGCAGCTGCTCCTCTCGCTGTCCTCCGAGCAGGATCGGGTGATCGCGCGCGCGGCCGTCTTGCCGCAGCTCACCTTCAACGCCAGTGCCGCCGAGCAGCGGACCAACGGCCTCCAGGTGGTGCAGGGAGTGCTGGTGCCGGGGACGTTCCAGACTGAGCAGCGCACGACGTATGAGCCCGTCTACGCCTCCCGGCTGCAGCTGAGCCAGCTCGTCTTCGACGGCGGAAAGTGGTGGAACAATCTCTCCGCGGCCGATCTGGGGGAGCAGGCGAGCCGCGAGCAGGTGGACGAGCAGCGGCTGCAGATCACCTACCTCGTCGAGCAGCGTTTCTACGAGCTGGTGCGGGCGCAGCGGCAGCTCGCGGTGCTCGGGGAGGCGGCCACGCGCAGCCGCGACCAGGCCAACTACACACAGCGGCTGTTCGAGGGCGGCCGCGCTACACAGGCGGACGTCTATGCCGCCCGCGCGAACCGCGACAACGATGAAGTGCAGCGGCTCGGGCAGGAGCGGGTCGTCGAGCTGGCCCGCTCCGACCTCTCCACGGCGATCGGGCTCGATCCCGGCTCGCCGCTCGCCGTGGTGGAGCCCCAGAACATGATGAGCCCGCCGGCCCAGCCGCCACCGGCGCCGGACGCGATCGCGCGGGCGCTGGACAATCGCCCCAGCCTGAAAGCGTTCGCCTTGACCAGCGAACAGAACCGCAAGCTCGCTTCCGCCGCGAAGGGCGATTACTGGCCTTCGGTCTCCCTCTTCGGGCAGTGGAGCCGCTCGACCACCGAGACGAAGCCGTTCTTCGAGGCCCCGGGCCGCAACAGCCTGGCTTCGGCGGGCGTGAGCTTGAGCTGGAACCTCTTCAACGGGCTGAGCACGACGGCGAACGTGCGCAAGGCGGAGATCCAGGTGGCCCTGGCGGAGAACGATCTCGTGAACGGACGGCGGTCGGTCGCCAGCGACGTGGAGAAGGCGATCGCCCAGCTCTCCACCGCCCGCGCGCAGGCGCGGGTGGCGCAGGAGGCGGAGCAGACGGCCAGGGAAAGTTTGCGGCTGGCGCGCACGCGTCAGGAAGTGGGCGTCGGTACGCAGCTCGAGGTGCGCGATGCGGAGCTGAAGCTCACCCAGGCGCAGCTCAGTGTGGTGGGTTCTCTGGTGGACGGCCGCGAGGCTGAGTCGGCCCTCCGCAGGGCGCAGGGTGGATAGGGGCATGACGCAAGGACGCTGGATCCTCGCCGGAGGGGTGGTCGCGCTGGTGGCGTTCGCCACCGTGATGGGGCTCCGTCCGAAAGCGCCGCCTCCGGTGGAGGTCACCACCTCGGTGGCGAAGAAAGGCACGGTCACCCGCGTGGTGACGGCGGCCGGCCACCTGCAGGCCCGGGAGACGGTGAAAGTGAGCAGCAACGTCACCGGCGATCTGCTGTCGCTGAGCGTGAAGGAAGGCGATCGCGTCCAGCGCGGCCAGGTGCTGGGACAGATCGACAAGCGCTTCTACGAGACGCAGGTGACGCAGTACCGCGGCGCCGTCGCTTCCGCCCGGGCGCAGATCGCGCAGATCGACGTGACGATCGACCAGGACAAGCGCGACCTGGCCCGTATCCAGCGGCTGGTGGACGAGAGGCTGGCCAGCGCCGCCGATCTGGAGAAGTCGACCACGCAGCTGAAGATGGACGAGAGCCGTCTCGCCTCCCAGCGCGAGCTGGTGTCGCAGAACGTCGGCCAGCTGGAGACCGCCCTCTACAACCTCTCGCGGGCGACGCTGACCGCGCCGATCGACGGGACCATCCTCGAGCTGAGCCACAAGGTCGGCGAGCGCATCCGCGGATCGGACTTCTCCGAGGACGTGGTGCTGCTGATGGGCGGGCTCACCGACATGGAAGTGAAGGCGGAGGTCGGCGAGCACGAGGTCGTGGCGGTCCACGTCGGCGACGAGTCCGCCGTGGACATCGACGCCATCCCTGACAAGCAGTTCAAGGGCCATGTGGTGGCGGTGGGAAAGAACGCGCAGATCAAGAACCCGGGCACCGACGCGGAGGTGACCACCTTCTTCGTGCGCGTCGGCCTCGACGTTCCGCCCGAGGGGGCGCTTCCGGGGATGTCGAGCGCCGTGTCGATCTCGACGGCCACGCACGACAACGTGGTGATGGTCCCCATCCAGGCCGTCACCTCGCGCGAGGCGAAGAAGAAGGAGCAGCAGGCCGCGCCGCGGGAAGGGGAGATCAAGGTCGCCGACTCCTCCCGCGCCACGGCAGCCGTGGCGGCGAACGGCAAGGACGATCCGCCGACCAAGGCGTCGACCGGCAAGCCCAAGCCGGTGAAGGTGGTCTTCGTGGTGGACAAGGACGGCGTGGCGCAGATGCGCGAGGTGCAGACCGGGATCGCCAGCCGCACCGACGTGGAGATCCTCGGCGGGGTGAACGAGGGCGACACGGTGGTGGACGGCCCCTATCGCACGCTCGCGCGCGAGCTGCAGGAAGGTCAGAAGGTCAAGCCGCAGAAACCCGGTCAGGGGGCCGGCGACAAGGGCCCTCAGGGCGGCCGTAGCTGACGCGACGCTACGGCCGGAGACCTCATGGCGCTCATCGAGCTGGAACACATCGTCAAGACCTACGACCTGGGGCTCTCCAAGGTTCCGGCGCTGCGGGACATCCACGTCCGCATCGAGCGCGGCGAGTTCGTGGCCATCGTCGGGCAGTCAGGCTCGGGGAAATCAACGCTGATGAACATCATCGGCTGCCTGGACGTGCCGACCGCCGGGCGTTACCGGCTCTCCGGGCGCGACGTCAGCACGCTCTCCGACGACGAGCTGGCGGACGTGCGCAATCTCGAGATCGGATTCGTCTTCCAGAGCTTCCAGCTCCTGCCGCGGGCGTCCGCGCTGGAAAACGTGGAGCTGCCGCTCGTCTACCGCGGGGTGGCCAAGAAGGAGCGCCGCGATCGTGCGGTCGAGGCGCTCGGCATGGTGGGGCTGGAGGACCGGATGAAGCACAAGCCGGCTGAGCTCTCGGGCGGCCAGCGGCAGCGCGTGGCGATCGCGCGTGCCCTCGTGACCCAGCCATCGCTGCTGCTGGCCGACGAGCCCACCGGGAACCTCGACAGCCGCACCGGCGAGGAGATCGTCCGCCTCTTCCTCGACCTGCATGCGCGCGGGAACACCATCGTCCTGGTCACGCACGAGCCGAAGCTGGCCGGCCGCTGCCCGCGCGCGGTGCGCCTGGTGGACGGGCTGGTGATCGCCGACGGCCCCGGAAGGGAGGTCGCGGCTGCGAACGCCGAGGCGCTCGGCGCCGAAGCGCTCGCGCAGTTCCAAGCCGCGGAGCGCGCCGTGCAGTCCGGAACGCGGCCATGACACGCCTGCGGCGCATCCTGGCGGAGCTGCGCGACGCCATCTTGCAGGCCGCCTTCTCGCTCGTCTCGCACAAGCTGCGGGCGCTCCTGACCATCAGCGGGATCGCCATCGGCATCATGACGGTGATCCTGATCTTCATGGTGGAGTCGGGGATGTCGGCGAGCTTTGCCCGGCAGCTCAGCACGCTGGGGCCGAACACGCTCTTCGTGCACAAGTGGAAGTGGGGAGTGAGCGGCAACGACTGGTGGAAGTACAAGAACCGCCCGCACGTGAACATGCTCGATCTGCGCGCGCTGCAGCAGAACACCACGCTGCCGGTCGCCATCGCTCCGCTGGTGAATACGCAGGCGACGGTCTCCCACGGCGGCAAGGACGTGAAGGGCGTGGACGTGCGCGGCACCACCGACGGCTACCTCGATGCAACCGGCTGGCAGATCCGGCGCGGCCGCTTCATCACCGCGCTGGACCAGGAGATCGGCGCGAACGCCTGCATCATCGGGGCCGACATCGAGGACGCGTTCTTCAAGGGCCAGGAGCCGCTCGGCCAGCAAGTCCGCGTGGGCCCGAACATGCGCTGCGATATCGTCGGCATCTTCGCCCGCAAGGGGAATGCGTTCGGGCAGACGCAGGACCTGCGCGTGGTGCTCCCGCTCTCCTCGTTCATCCGGACCTTCGGCAGCAAGCGGGGCCTGGTGGTCGCGGTGGTGGCGCCCGAGGGCAAGGTGCGGGAGACCGAGGACGAGGTCACCGCCGTGATGCGCAACGCCCGGCACCTGGCGCCCGATCAGGAGGAGAACTTCTCGGTCAACCGGCAGGACAAGCTGCTGGAAGGCTTCGAGCAGATGATGAAGGCAACCAACATCACCGGAATCCTGGTGGGCATCATCACCGCCATCGTGGCGGGCATCGGGATCATGAACATCCTGCTGGTCTCGGTGAAGGAGCGGACCCGGGAGATCGGCATCCGCAGGGCGGTGGGCGCTCGGCGGGCCACCATCCTCTGGCAGTTCCTCTGCGAGGCGGTGATGGTGGCGCTGGTGGGCGGCGCGGTCGGGATCGCGCTGGCCGCCGGGGCAGCGTCGATCATCGACCTGATCTCGCCGTTGCCCGCCAGGGTGGATCCGCGGGTGATGCTCGGCGGGGTGATCGGGTCGGCGGTGCTCGGCGTGGGATTCGGGCTCTGGCCCGCGCTCACGGCGGCGATGCTGCAGCCGGTCGAGGCGCTCCGCTATGAGTGAGGTCGCGCTTCAGGCCCCGCCCATCGCGGCGCCGGCCTGGACCGTCCGTTTGCGCCGCGGATGGACCGGACGGCTGGACGACCTGCGCCTCGCGCTCGACTCGCTGTCCTCCCACAAGCTGCGCTCGGGGCTCACGCTGCTGGGCATCGTCATCGGGGTGTTCACGGTGGTGGCGATGATGGCGCTCCTGAACGGGCTGCGGAAGTCGATCGACAAGCAGCTCGGCGAGCTGGGAGCGAACGCGTTCCAGATCCAGCG
>MNFJ01000151.1 GCA_001918155.1 Deltaproteobacteria bacterium 13_1_40CM_4_68_19 | reverse complement strand
CCTCGTACGGCCAGCGAGCGTGGAACGGCACCCAGGCGACGAAACGCTCTCCCTCGAGGACGATGCGCCGGCCGTCGCGGATCTCCTCCGCCAGGCTCGCGCACATCAGGCAGCGTCCGTTCTCGGCGTGGAAGCGGCGCGTGGCGGCAAGCTCCTTCTCGATCAACGGCGGGATGAAGGGAAACGCGTAGATCTGGCCGTGCGGATGGTGGAGGGTGACGCCCACCGCCTCGCCCCGGTTCTCGAAGATGAACACGTAGCGGACGAAGTCCCTGGCGCCGAGCTCCAGGTACCGATCCTTCCAGACGCGGGCGAGGTGCTGGATCCGTTCCAGCGGCATCGACGCCAGCGCGTCCTCGTGGCGCGGCGAGTAGACGACCACTTCGCAGACGCCCTTCGCGGGCTCCACCGGCGATAACGACGTTGCCGCAACGGCGGGCTCCGGCGGGGCGGCCTGGAGCGACGGGAACTTGTTCTCGAAGACCACGATGTCGTAGGTCGGTTCTGGCACCTCGGTGGGGAAGCCACCGGGCCGGGTAGGACAGAGCGGGCAATAGTCCGCCGGCGGGAGGAAGGTCCGGTCCTGGCGGTGGGTTGCGGTGATCACCCACTGTTCGAGGAACGGATGCCAGCGCAGCTCGGACACTTCAGCCCTCCCGCGGCCGCTGCGGGTTCACCGGTGTGGGCGGTATCGCCCCTGGCGACTCCGGTCGCCGGGGTGGATCGGGAAAGCTGTAGTAGATGAGCCTGCGGCCGTCGGGAAGCCGGATCTCGCGCTTGTCGAGATCTCGTTGTCCTCCGCTCATCGCGAGTCCTTCCTTCCCGTCCTGCCGCGGCGTGCGCTCGCCATTTCCCCCATTCCTCCTCGAGCGGATCAGTGCTCCACCCGCGAGAACCGGTAGACGGTGGAGGAGCGGTAGCGTTCGCCGGGGTGTAGAGCCGTCGAGGGAAACGCCGGATGATTCGGCGAGTCGGGGAAGTGCTGGGCCTCCAGGCAGAGCCCGCTTCGCAAGCCGTAGACCTTGCCTCGCTTGCCGATGATCGTGCCGTCGAGGGAGTTCCCCGCGTAGAGTTGGAGGCCGGGCTCCGTCGTCAGCACCTCGAGGACCCTTCCGGATACCGGTCCGACGAGCGTCGCCGCGGGGACCAGGCCGGCGCCCTCGCGATCGAGGACCCAGTTGTGATCGTAGCCGCCCGCGAGGGCGAGCTGTTCGTCGCGCGCGCCGATGCGCGCGCCGATCGCCGTCGCCTTCCTGAAGTCCATCGGCGTCCCCGCGACAGCGCGCAGCTCGCCGGTCGGGATGAGACCGGCGCCGACGGGCGTGAAGCGGCTCGCGCGCAGGGCAAGGCGGTGGCCGAGAACGTCGTTTCCGCCGTCGAGATCGAAGTAGCTGTGGTGGGTGAGGTTGCAGACGGTGGCCCGGTCCGTCGATGCCTGGTAATCGATCTCGAGCGCGTCACCGTCCGTCAGCCGGTAGATGACGATGGCTTCGAGGGCACCCGGGTAGCCTTCTTCACCGTCCCGGCTCGAATAGCGGAGCTCCAGCGCGGCGCCGGCGAGGGGACGAGCGGTCCACACCGCCTTGTCGAAGCCGCGCGCCCCGCCGTGCAGATGGTTTTCTCCGTCGTTCCGCGCCAGCGTGCAGGTCCGTCCCTCGAGCGTGAAGCGACCGCCGGCGATCCGATTCGCGTATCGCCCGACGATGGCGCCGAAGTAGGCGCGGGAGCCGAGGTAACCCTCCAGGCCGTCGTACCCGAGGACCACGTCATCCAGGTGCCCGTCGCGATCCGGCATGCGGAGCGACACGACGGTCGCGCCGTAGGTCGCGATCGCGACGGAGCTTCCTGCTGCGTTGCGCAGCGTGTAGAGCTCGACAGGGGCGCCGTCCCTGGTCGTGCCGAACGGCGCCTTCTCGATCTCCGATGTCGAACCGGCCTGCGTCAGCGGATCCCCTTCTCGATGAGCGGCACCAGCCCGCCGATGGTCTTCGGCGTGACGACGCCGGCGCCGGTGTTCGTGCTCAACCCGGCAAACCCGTATTTCTTGGACAGCACGCACTGCACGACCGGCAGGAAGCCTTGCAGGTAGAGCTGCTGGTCGAGCACGACGCTGACGTAGCCCTTCTTCAGACCCTCGATGGTGGCCGGCGCGAGATCGATGCCGCCGGCGGTGACCGCGCCCGGCTTCTTTCCCGCCTGCTCCAGCGCCTTCCCGATGAAGGCCGTTACGTTGCCATGCTGCGTGCCGATGGCCTTCACGTCCGGGTGCTTCTGGAGGTAGGCGGTGAGGATGGGCACCGCTTGCGAGCTGTCGTGGTCCACCTCGGGGCTGATCTCGATGTAGTCCACCTCCAGCCCGGCAGCCTTGAGCGTGTCGTAGAGTCCCTGATCGCTCCTGCCGCGTTCGGCCTGCGCGCGCAGGCCGTACTCGAGCGCCTTGTCTCCGCTCTTCAGCCCGCCGTACTCCATCATCTTCTGCGCGGTGAGCTTGCCGCCCTCGTAGAGATCGACGCCCGCGTATCCGAAGCCGTTCGCGCCGTACATGCCCTGCAGCTTCGTCAGCGGCGAGTTGCCCGAGGTCACCACGATGCCGCGCTTGACCGCGTCCGCCACGAGCGGAGCGAAGGCTTCGTTGCCGGGGTGGCCCATGATCTCGATGCACGCGGGAGAGGCGGCGAGCGCCTCGCGGAAATGCTTCAGCATGACTTCCGGCTGCCACCCCGAGTACTGCTCGACGAGCTTGACGCCGAATGCCGCCGCGGCGGCGCGGGCGCCGTTGGTGCGCGGCAGGGTCGAGCCGTCGCCCGGATTGCCTCCCATCTGGAAATACATGTTGATGCCCTGGCCCAGCGATTCCTGGGCGCGGGCGGTGGGGGATGGGCCGAGCGCGGCCAGGCCGATCACTGCGAGCATCGCTGCCGGGTGTCTCATCGTGCACCTCGCCTTTCTGTCGAGCCTCCGCCGGGAGAGCTCTTCCGTACGAAATCGTACCTGTCCCGCAGCGCACGGACGAATACGCTCCGTCGCTCGGGCTCCTCGATCAGGATGTGGCCGATCACCGCCGCCAGGAAGACGACGCCGACCACGGCGCGGACCCAGAATCCCTGCAGGCCGGTCGCCACCAGCCCGGCTTCCACCATACCGATGATGAACGAGCCCGCGACCGTGCCGACCAGGGACGCCTTGCCGCCGAACACCGACGTCCCTCCGATGAACACCGCGGCCATCACTTCCAGGAGATATCCGCCGCCCTGGGTGTTGAAGAAGCTGCGGTTCTCGAAGGTGAGGAGCACCGAAGCGAACGCGGCCATCACTCCCATGAGCACGAAGGCGCGGGTTCTCTCGCGCTGCACGTTCACTCCCACCACTTCGGCGACCCGGGCGTTGTCCCCGATGAAGAGAAGGTGTTCGCCAAAGCGGTGGCGGTTGAGCACGAGGTAGAGCGACGCCGCCACGGCGAACGCCCAGAGCGCCTGCACCGGGAACGCGCCGACGCGGCCGACGAGCAGGTGCCAGAGGAAGTACTGATCGACCTCGCCCAGAGCGTAGGAGAGCCCCTGCGAAAACACGGTGGTGAGCCCGCCCCAGAGGAACTGGGTGGCGAGGGTGGCGATGATCGACGGCACGCCGATGCGCGCGACGAGGATGCCGTTCAACCAGCCCACCAGCGCTCCCGAGGCGAGGGCAAGAAGGAGCCCCAGCCACGGCGAACCGAGAACGTGCGTGAAATAAGCGAGGACCCACCCCGACAGCGCGATCACCGAAGGGAAGGAGAGGTCGATCTCCCCGGCGGCGATGACGAGGGTCAGCGCCGCCGCGAGCACGAGCAGGGGCGGCACCGTCGCGAGGAACGACATGTAGATGCGGTACCCGAGGAAGACGTCCGGCGCCGCGATCATGAAGACGATCACCAGCGCCAGGAGCACGCCCATGATCGGCAGGCCTTCCGTCTCCAGGAGGCGGCTGCGCGCGCTCTCAGGTGCCGGCATGCTTGCGGCCCTCGTGCAGCGCGATCATCCGCGCGGTCAGGTCGGCGAGGGTGATCTCGCCCTTCGCGAACTGGCCCACGACCGTTCCACGATCGAGGATGACCAGGCGATCGGCCACCTCGTAGACGTGCGCGAGGTTGTGCTCGATGTAGATGCAGGCGCGGCCACCTGCCTTCACCCCTTCGACGAAGGCCAGCACCTTGCGGACCTCGCTCACCGCCAGCGCGGTGGTGGGCTCGTCGAGGACGATGAGGTCGGCCTCGAAGTACATGGCGCGGGCGATGGCGATGCCCTGGCGCTCTCCTCCCGAGAGATCGCGCACGGTCGAGTCCGAGTTGATTCCGTGGCCGCGGAAGCCGATGGCACGCCGCAGGAGCTGGTCGGCGATCTCCTTCTCCTTCTTCACGTCGATGAAGCCGAACCGGCCGGTGATCTGCCTGCCGACGAAGAGGTTTCGCCAGAGGGGCTGCTTCTCCCCCAGGCTCTGACCCTGGTGCACCGTTTCGATGCGCAGGTCGTGCGCCTTCCGCACCGAGTACCGGTCGAGGTTCAGCAGGCGGTCGCGCACCCAGATCTCCCCCGCGGTGGGACGCAGGACGCCGCTCACGATCTTGATCAGGGTGGACTTGCCGGCGCCGTTGTCTCCCAGCAGGCCGACGATCTCGTTGCGGCCGACGGCGAAGTCGACGTTCGAGAGAGCCTGCACCTTGCCGAAGGTCATCTCCACCTTTTCCAGGCGGACGACGTGCCGGAAACTCACGGCTGCGGATTCGTTGGGCGCGGCCTCGGTCATTCGCGGCGTTCCGGTTGGTCGGCGGTGCAGACTACCCTAGGCTCCCCTGAATGTCCGCCGGTAGTAGGTCGGGGTCGTTTGCAGGCAAGCGCGGAAGTGATGGCGCAGGGTGGCGGCGCTGCCCATCCCGGTGCGGTCGGCGATGTCCTCCACCGCCAGCGCCGTCGTCTCCAGCAGCCGCTGCGCCGCGATCAGGCGTTGCCCGATGAGCCAGCGCGCGGGCGAACTGCCCACCTGCGCGAAGAAGCGCCGGCAGAAGGTGCGCTCGGGCATCCCCGCGCGTCTCGCCAGCCGCCGGACCGAGATCGGCTCGCGAAGGTTCCGCAGCGCCCAGTCGAGCAGCGGCGCCAGCGGCGAGCCGGCGTCCGAGGGCGAGATCGGCTCGGGCACGAACTGCGCCTGCCCACCCTCCCGGTGCGGCGCGATCACCAGCCGTCGCGCCACCTCGTTGGCGATGGCAGCGCCGTAGTCCTTGCGCACGATGTGCATGCACAGATCGAGACCGGCGGCGCTGCCGGCCGACGTCAGGAGCTGGCCTTCGTCGACGTAGAGCACGTTGGGCACCAGCTTCACGCGGGGGAATCGCTCGGCGAAGATCCGCGCGTAACGCCAGTGGGTGGTCGCGCGCAGGCCGTCGAGCAGGCCGGTGGCGGCGAGCACGAACGCGCCCGAGCAGATGGACACGAGCCGCGCCCCTTGCGCGTGCGCGCGCCGGAGCGCTTGCAGGAGCGCGCGCGGGATGGGCTCCTCGAAGTCGGGTCGCCAGCCCGGAACCACGACGGTCCCGGCGCCTTCGATCGCGCGCAGGCCATGCCGTGCCCGCAGCGTCACGCCCCCTTCGGCTCGCAACCGGCCCGGCTCGGCGGCGCAGACCCGGAAGTCGTACCAAGACACGCCCAACTCCGGCCGGCGCAGGCCGAAGACCTCGACGGCGAGAGCGAACTCGAAGGTGCAAAGGCCGTCGTAGGCGAGGACGGCGACCGATCGGTCCCGCATTGGCAGAGTATTTACGAGTGGCCGCGCTCCCCTCGGCCGAGGCCCTGCAGCACTTCAGCCGGCTGCTCGAGCTCGAGACCGACTGCTGGGACGTGCACGCCTCGCTCGAGGCGGGCGGGTTCGTCCTGCTCGACGTCCGCAGCCCCGAGCTCTTCCGCCGCGGCCACGTGCAGGGCGCGGTCAATCTGCCGCACGCGCGGATCGCCTCGCGCGCGCTCGAGGACTTCCCGCCCGAGACGCTGTTCGTCGTCTACTGCGCAGGCCCGCATTGCAATGGCGCCGACCGCGCGGCGATCCGGCTCGCCTCGCTGGGCCGTCCGGTAAAGAAGATGATCGGCGGTATCACCGGCTGGATCGACGAGGGATTCCCTCTCGCGGCCGGCCCCTGAGCCGAGCGCCAGACCTCCCGGCCTCGATTCCAGGTGGCCGGCGGAGGTTGCGGAGGTGTACAAGCAAGCGATGGAACTCGACGTCGCGCCCTGGTGGCAGACGGGGGTCGTGTACCAGATCTATCCGCGCAGCTTCCAGGACTCGAACGGTGATGGCGTCGGTGATCTGCCGGGCATCGCCGCGCGCCTCGATCATCTCGCCTCCCTCGGTGTGGATGCCATCTGGATCTCGCCTTTCTATCCGTCGCCGATGAAGGACTTCGGCTACGACGTGAGCGACTACACCGATGTCGATCCGCTCTTCGGCACGGTGGCCGACTTCGATCGGCTGCTGGCGGCCGCGCACGAGCGGGGGCTCGCGGTCATCATCGATTGGGTGCCCAATCACACCAGCGACCAGCATTCGTGGTTCCTCGCCTCCCGCAGCAGCCGCGACAGCCCGCAGCGGGACTGGTACGTGTGGCGCGATCCCAAGCCTGATGGCTCGCTGCCGAACAATTGGCTCTCGGCCTTCGGCGGGCCCGCCTGGACCTGGGACGAGCGGACACGCCAGTACTACCTGCACACCTTCCTGAAGGAGCAGCCCGACCTGAACTGGCGCAATCCCGCGGTGCGCCGGGCGATGCTGGACACGCTCGAGTTCTGGCTCGAGCGCGGCGTGGACGGGTTCCGCATCGACGTCGCGCACGCGGTCATGAAGGATCCGGAGCTGCGCGACAACCCGCCGGCGCCGGCGGGGAGGCGCGACTTCCACAAGGACATGGGAGCATACGGCACGCAGCTCCACATCTACGATCGGGGGCACGCGGACACCCACCTCGTCTACCGCGACGTCCGCCGACTGCTCGAGCGGTACAGCGGCACGCGCGCGCGCGTCTCCATCGGCGAGATCCATCTCTTCGACCTCGCCGAGCTCGTCGCCTATTACGGCGCGGAGCTCGACGAGCTCCACATGCCCTTCAATTTCACCTTGCTCAACGTGCCCTGGACGGCCGAGGCGGTGCGGAGCACGGTGGATGAGATGGAAGCCGCGCTGCCTGCGGGCGCGTGGCCGAACTGGGTGCTCGGCAATCACGACGAGTCCCGCGTCGCCAGCCGGATCGGAGCGGCCGCGGCGCGTTCGGCGATGCTGCTCCTCCTCACCCTGCGGGGGACGCCTACGATGTACTACGGCGACGAGCTGGGGATGGAGGACGTGCCGGTCCCGCCCGAGCTGGTGCAGGACCCCTGGGGAAAGAACGTCCCCGGCCTCGGGCTCGGGCGCGATCCGGAGCGGGCCCCGATGCCCTGGGATGGGAGCCCGAACGCAGGGTTCACGCGCCTTGGCGTGAAGCCCTGGCTTCCCCTTCCCCCGGATGCGGCGACGAGGAACGTCGAAGCAGAAGCGGCGAAGCCGGAGAGCATGCTCACGCTCACACGCTCCCTCCTGGCGGTGCGGCGCGCGCATCCGGCGCTTCAGCGCGGGTCGTACCGCCCCGTGGCGGAGGCACCGGCGGGCGTGTTCGCTTACGAGCGGGCGCTCGGCGACGAGCGCTTGCTCGTGCTGGTGAACTTCCTGCCGACTCCGGCCGACGTTCGCGTGACCGGCATCGCGCGACCGCTCGTCTCCACGCACGTCGAACCCGTCGTGCGGAGCGGAGCGTGCGCGCTGCGGCCTCACGAGGGCGTCGTGCTCGAGATGGGGTGACTTCTACGGCCCAGGATCGCCCCGATGCGTCCGGAGAACGGGGGACGAGCGGAGCGTCTGGTACACGACGCAGTAGCGCTCCGTCAGCTCCAGCAGCTTCGCGATCTGCTCGGGGGTCGCAGCGGTATCCAACTCGAATCCGAGCCTGATCTCACGAAAGCCGACCGGCGCTTCCTTGGAGACGCCGAGCGTCCCGCGGAAGTCCAGATCGCCCTCGGCAGTGACGGTGCCGCCCCGGATCGGGATCGCCAGGCTCGTCGCGACCGCCCGCAGCGTGACGCCGGCGCAAGCGA
>MNFJ01000049.1 GCA_001918155.1 Deltaproteobacteria bacterium 13_1_40CM_4_68_19 | reverse complement strand
CCCCACCTGCCAGGCGGTAGATGCGGCGTGCTTCTCGCAGCAGGGCATCGAGGCGACCCTGCACGACGTAGCGCGCTTCCCAGGCGCGCGCGCACGCCGCAGCCAGCGCCGAGGCGAGTCGATACCGATCCCGCTCCGGAGCGGACAACCCCGGCCGCAGGGCGCTCCGCTCGAACAGCCTGCGGCGGAGCTCGCGCGATGAGCTGCGCCGGCCCGTAGCCCAGAGCTGCATCAGCACGGCGAGATATTTGTCGATCTCCCCCTGTGCTTCCAGCTCGAGCTGCGAGACCTGGCCGCCTTGCCGGGCCCGGTGGGCGACGTAGAGAAAGTGCGAAACCCCCTCGGCCGCCGCGCAGAAAGCGGAGAGCCGCTCCTGCGTCCAGGGGTCTGCCGCCGCCCGACCGAGTTGCGCCAGCACCGAATCGTCGAGGAAGAGGGCGACGTGCAGCTCCTCCCCGTGATCGCGCAGGAGCAGCGCCTCGTGAGGGCTGCAGAGGGGGGCGTGCCGCTCGCGGAATGCGCGATCGACCAGGAAGTCGCGCACCGGCGCGGCCTGGACTCCGTGGATCGACTGCAGAAGCTGTTGCAGCTGCGTGAGCCCGAGCAGCGACCTCACTGCACGAAACCCCGCCGCGGAACGACACCCTGCCGCACCAGGGCCGCCGCCAGGCGCTCGCTCCCGGTCTTCATCCATCGCTCGTAGAGGCGGATCAGGCCTGAGTCCGTGGATGCGAGCGTCCTTTCGCTCACCTCGTTGAGCAGATCGACCAGCAGGCGGAACTTGTCGGCCAGCTCTTCCCAGAGGCTGCGCTCGGCCGCATGGCGGGCGACGGCGTCGTAGGCCCGTCCGCCCATGGCGATGTAGTAGTCGACGTCGACGAGCGAGGAGCGCCGTGCCAGCGAGTCCGGAAAAAACCCTGAGATGAAGAGGGAGGTGTCTCCCAGCCGGCGAAGGAGCCGCAGCCGGGCGGGCCCTGCCTCCTCCAGCGCCTCCTTGAGCAAGAAGGCGAGCGGCTTCTGCTGCCAGGTCCCGTCTTCGGCCTCGACGTACAGGGCCTCGGAAGCGAGGAATTCGTGGAGGAGATTGACGATGTAGAACTCGGTGAAGGGCTGGACCCGGGCGCGTTGGTTCTCGATCGCCCTGCTGAGCAGGTCGCGGAAGAAATCTCGGATGGACTGCGAGCTGAGAATCGGGGCGTCGGCCAAGCACTACCTCCTCCCCTGAAAATAGTACGGGCATTCGGCGGATCGGCAAGTTGCCACAGGCCTTGACATGCCCCCGCATCCGGTTACATTGCGCGCGCCTTTGGCACTCCCCCCATGGGAGTGCCAAAACTTGCTCACCATCTGGAGGAAAACGCTATGAAGATTCGGCCTCTGCAGGATCGCGTGATCGTCAAGCGCGTGCAGGAGGAAGAGAAGACGAAGGGTGGCATCATCATCCCGGATACCGCCAAGGAGAAGCCCATCGAGGGCGAGGTCATCGCCGTCGGAAACGGGAAGATCCTCGAGGACGGAAAGGTGCGCGCCCTGGACATCAAGCCGGGCGACCGCGTGCTGTTCTCGAAGTACGCCGGCACCGAGATCAAGATCGACGGCCAGGAGCATCTGATGATGCGCGAGGAAGACATCCTCGGCGTCATCGAGAAGTAGCAACCCCTCACCCACGGAGAAAAACGAAATGGCTGCCAAGGAAATCCTGTTCGACGTCCGCGCGCGTGAGGCCATCCTCAAGGGTGTCAATACGCTCGCTGACGCGGTGAAGGTCACTCTCGGCCCCAAGGGCCGCAACGTGGTGCTGGAGAAGTCGTTCGGCCCCCCCACGATCACCAAGGACGGCGTGACGGTGGCGAAGGAGATCGAGCTGGAGAACAAGTTCGAGAACATGGGCGCGCAGATGGTGAAGGAGGTCGCTTCCAAGACCTCGGACGTGGCCGGCGACGGCACCACCACCGCGACCGTTCTCGCCCAGGCGATCTTCCGCGAGGGCGCCAAGCTGGTCGCGGCGGGCAACAACCCGATGGAGATCAAGCGCGGCATCGACAAGGCCGTCGAGGCCGTGGTGGCCGAGCTGAAGAAGCTCACCAAGCCCACCAAGGACCCCAAGGAGATCGCCCAGGTCGGGACCATCTCGGCCAACGGCGACTCGACCATCGGCGACATCATCAGCAAGGCGATGGACAAGGTCGGCAAGGAGGGCGTGATCACGGTCGAGGAGGCGAAGGGCCTGGAGACCACGCTGGAAGTGGTCGAGGGCATGCAGTTCGACCGCGGGTACCTGTCACCCTACTTCGTCACCGACCCGGAGCGGATGGAGGTTGTGCTCGAGGATCCGTACATCCTCATCCACGAGAAGAAGATCTCGTCGATGAAGGACCTGCTCCCCCTGCTCGAGCAGGTGGCTCGGTCCGGCAAGCCGCTGCTGATCATCGCCGAGGAGGTCGAGGGTGAGGCGCTGGCCACACTGGTGGTCAACAAGCTGCGCGGCACGCTGAACGCCGCCGCGGTGAAGGCGCCGGGTTTCGGCGACCGCCGCAAGGCCATGCTGGAGGACATCGCAATCCTCACCGGCGGCCGGATGATCGCCGAGGACCTCGGCGTGAAGCTGGAGACGGTGACACTCAAGGACCTCGGCCGTGCCAAGCGCATCACCATCGACAAGGACAACACCACCATCGTCGACGGCGCTGGCAAGAAGGGAGACATCGAGGGGCGGGTGAAGCAGATCCGGGCGCAGAAGGAGGAGACAACCTCCGACTACGACCGCGAGAAGCTGGAGGAGCGGCTCGCCAAGCTGGTGGGCGGCGTGGCGGTGGTCCACGTCGGCGCAGCCACCGAGACCGAGATGAAGGAGAAGAAGGCCCGCGTCGAGGACGCGCTGCACGCGACCCGCGCGGCCGTCGAAGAGGGCATCGTGCCCGGCGGCGGCGTGGCCTACCTCCGCGCCCTGAAAGCGCTCGACAGCCTGAAGGTCGACGCTGGTGAGAAGTTCGGCGTGGAGATCATCCGCAAGGCGCTCGAGGAGCCCATCCGCTGGATCGCGCAGAACGGCGGCTGGGAGGGCAGCATCGTCGTCAACAAGGTGCGCGAGGGCCAGGGCGCCTTCGGGTTCAACGCGGCCACCGGTCAGTATGAGGACCTGCTCCAGGCCGGCGTGATCGACCCCACCAAGGTGTCGCGGTTCGCGCTGCAGAACTCGGCGTCGGTGGCGTCGCTGATGCTGACCACCGAAGCGATGGTCGCCGAGCGTCCGAAGGAGAAGGAAGAGTCCGGATCCCCGGGCGGCCACGGGATGGGCATGTAGAGCATCCCGTACAGGACGGGAATCAAAAACGAAGGCCCGCCGGGGAAACCCGGTGGGCCTTCCGTTTTAGAAATACCCACCGATCTCCGTCGTGAAGCCGACCTGCGTCTGCTTGGCGAGCGAGCTCGCGACGTCGACGGCGAGCGCTGGGCCGAACCCGATGTAGAAGTGCGACGCGGGGATGAAGAGCAGCGGCGCGTAGCCGTCGATGAAGATGCGGTCCGTCGAGTTCCCGGGCGAGGGGAACCGCCAGGAGAACGCCATCCCCACTCGGGGAAAGAACGCGAAGCGATCGCCGAGCGGCACCCCGAAGCCCACCAGCGGCTCGAAGCCAAGGTTGTGGACCGTGAAGCCGGCTCCCGAACCGTACGCGTACTGGACCGACCCTCCGATCGCCAGGCTGTTCGTCGGAAACCAGAATACGCCGGGGGCGAACGTCAGTAGATCGGCGCTGTTTCCGCCCGCCGACGCGTGCGTGTACGAGACTGCGCCGAAGGGGACCACCTGGCCGCGAGCGCCGAAGTTCGTCTCGGCGCGAGCGGCGGCCCCGAGTAGAAGCAGCATCACGAACGCGCGATGAGCCATGAACATCCTCCCGCGAAGTACAGTACCGGAATGGATCTGGAGCTCACAGAAAAGTGCGTCCTCTTGATTGGCGCCGGGCGCGGGCTGGGCGGGGCCGCGGCCCTGGCCATCGCTCGCGAGGGCGCGCGTGTGGCAGTCGTCGCGCGCACGCGCGCGGACGTCGAGGCGCGCGCGAGCGAGTGCGAGGCCGCGGGAGCGCGCAAGGCGCTCGCCATCGCGGCGGACGCAACTGATGCCGCGCAGCTCGATACCGCGATCGAGGAGAGCGCCTCGAAGCTCGGGGGACTCGACGCCGTGGTCACCCTCGTCGGGGGTTCCCAACCCGGCGGGACGGCCGAGCTGTCGGATGCGGACTGGCGGTCCGCCTACGACCGAAACCTCTGGCCCGCGATCCGCGCCAGCCGATCGGCGCTTCCCCACCTGGAAAAGAGCGCCGCGAAGCGCGGATTTCCCCGCGCTGCCCGCGAGACCAGCGTCATCGTGCACGTGGCGAGCATCTACGGCCGGGAAGGCGGAGGCGCGCTCAGCTACAACACCGCCAAGGCCGCGTTGATCGCGCTCGCCCATGAGCAGGCGCGCGAGCTCGCGGCGCGCGGCGTGCGCGTCCTGTCGGTGGCTCCGGGCAGCATCCTGCACCCCGGAGGCTCGTGGGAACGGCGGCAGAAAGCGGACCCCGGCGGCATCGCCGCGTTCGTGCAGCGGGAGATCCCGTTCGGCCGATTCGGCACTGCGGAGGAGGTGGGCGAGGTCATCGCCTTCCTGGTCAGCCCTCGGGCGAGCTGGATTGCGGGAGCCTGCGTGGTGGTCGACGGAGCGCAATCGCGCGCCTTTTGAGCGCGATGCGCATCCTACGGGCGTGAAACCGGTGAGGATCTACACGACCCAGACCTGCCCGTACTGCGTGCGGGCGAAGCGGCTGTTGCAGAAGAAGAGCGTTCCGTACCAGGAGATCGACGTCTCGTGGGACGACGATGCTCGCCTGCGCCTGATGCAGGCGACCGGCCGACGGACCGTGCCCCAGATCTTCATCGGCGAGAAGCATGTCGGCGGCTCGGATGACCTGCACGCGCTCGAGGAGCGCGGCGAGTTGGACGGCCTCCTTCAGTAGAAGAGCAGCCGCGCTACCGCGTTCGCCGCGTCGACGATCGACAGCGGCTCGAGGAGGGGCGGGGCTGCGGCGAGCCCGACGAGGGCGAAGAGCATGGCGGCGCGCGGCTGACGCCTCGCCGGGAGGGAATCGAGCACCAGCAGCGGCAGCATCAGGACGGTCGCGGAAACCAGCGCCGCCAGCGCAGGGGGGAGCCCGTTGGCGAGAAGCGCGGCCGCGAGCGCCAGCGCTGCGCCGGCGTGGAAGACGTCGCGCCCGTTTCCCGCGAACCAGCGACCGCGGTACGTCTCCGCGAGGGTGCGCGAGAGCTCGAGCAGGGCAGTGGCAGCGAGCACGGCAAGGGCGCCGAGGGCAAGACCGGCTCCGGGCTCCACCATGCGCGCGAAGCTGCCCAGTGGTTCCACCGTGTGGCGGAATAGCACGGGCTGCGGCACAATGCGCGACTCGTGCGAGCGCTCGCTGCCGCCCTGATCTGCACCGCCTGTATCGAGCGCCCCTTCGAGGAGCCGCAGTCGGCGCAGGAGCACGCGCAGGTGGACCGCAACGCGCTCCGTGACGTCCTGGTTCCGCCCCCGTCCGACGCCACCGCGGTCGGCGCCGCGTTCGGGAATTCGGTCGAACTGCTCGCGTACAAGTTGGAGCCGCCGCAGATGGTTCCCGGCCAACGGGCGAAGCTCACCCTCTACTGGCGCTGCCGCGCAGAGTTGGATCGATGGCACATCTTCGTGCACCTGGACGACGCCACCGGCAGCGGCGGCCGCATCCACGCGGAGCATGACCCCGCCGGCGGCCGCTTCCCGACCGATGCATGGAAAGCGGGCGACCAGATCGCCGATTCCTTCTCCTTCCTCCCTGGTGCCAACCCGCTGCTGCTCTTCGTCGGTCTCTACACCGAGGGCGAGAATCGGCTCGCGCTGACCTCTGCGGGGCGCGGCCGCGACGACGGGAACAACCGGTTGCTCGCGGGCACGTTGCCCATCGCGCGCTGATGCGCGGCTTCTTCATCCTGCTGTTCTTGCCCGTGGCCGCCCTCGCTCATCAGAGCAGCATCTCCTATAGCGAGCTGTCGCCGCGCGGACGCGAGGTCTCCGCCACCCTTCGATTCGCGCTCGCGGACCTGCGCACGCAGATGAAACTGGAGGACTCGCGAGCGCCCCCGATCCCGGCGCTCACGCGCCTCGTGCTCGAGCCGTTCATCTTGAAAGCGGCGGGCGTTTCCTGCGCGCTGCAGCCGGGCGTGATCGCTGAACCCGACGGCGAGGACGGGCTCGCGCTGCACGCGCGCTGGGCTTGCCCGCAGGACGTCGAAGAGCTTTCGGTTCGGGTCGGCTTCCTCGAGCTGTTTCCGCCCGGCCATGCGCATCTCTCGCGCATCGAATTCGCGCCGGACGAGGTGTCGCAGCGCGTGGCGCAGCGGGACGAGCCGTCGTTCGAGGCCCGCAGGACGCGGTCGGCCAGCAGCGCGTTCAGGCGGTTCCTCCTCCTCGGCGTCGAGCACATCTTCACCGGGTACGATCACGTTGCCTTCCTCGTGGGCCTGCTGCTTCTCGGCGGGACGATCGGTGAGTTGGTGAAGATCGTCACGGCTTTCACCGTTGCCCACTCGATCACGCTCGCTCTCGCGGCGCTGGAGATCGTCACGCCTCCTGCCCGCGCCATCGAGCCGCTGATCGCCGCGAGCATCATGTTCGTGGGCCTGGAAAACCTCTGGGCGCTCCGGCGCGGGAGCGCGCAGTCCGCGCTGCGCCACCGCTGGGCGCTCAGCTTTGCCTTCGGGCTCGTGCACGGCTTCGGTTTCGCGGCGGTCCTGCGCGAGCTGCGGCTTCCCCGCGCGGCGCTGACCGCGGGCCTGGTCTCGTTCAATTTTGGAGTTGAATGTGGTCAGGTGTGCATCGTTCTCGCTGCCCTGCCGCTGCTGTCGCACCTGCGCCGCGCTCCGCGATTCGCGCCCGCTGCCTCGGCATGCGTCGCGGGGCTCGGCGGTCTCTGGCTCGTCAATCGCTTGCTGCTGGCGCATTGACGGCGGAACTTCGCGTTCACTGTGTGCACACGAAAATGTTGGCGCACACGGCTTGCGGCGTCGTTATCGTCGCCGCCCGCAGCAACCATGTTTCGCGGTCCGACGGACGCGGGCTGGTTCCGCACTTGCAAGCTGCATCCCCGGCCGAAAACATCACGCGGAGGAACGATGAGCGAAACCGAACAGCAGGTACGTCCCGGCTCCGAGGTGCACCTGGACGAGTGGGTCACGCCGGAGATCGCGGACGAGCACGGGTACATCCGCGCCGGAAAGATCCTGGAGTGGATGGATGTGGTCGGCGTGCTGGCGGCGACGCGGCATTGTCGCCGGCCCGTCGTCACTGCGTCCGTGGACGGGATGGAGTTGCAGAAGCCGATCCGGGTGGGCGAGCGCATCGCGATGACCGCGTCCGTCGCCTTCACCTCGCCACGCAGCATCGGTGTCTCGGTCGCCATGCGGCACGGACCGACCGATGAGGTGACGCCACCGACCTCGGTGGCCGGATACATGACGTTCGTGGCCCTCGACGAGGAGGGCAAGGCGCTGCCGATCCCACAGTTCCAGCCGGAGACGCCGGCGGAGGTGGCGCGCTTTCGCGAAGGGCGCATCCGCACCGAATTCCGCAAGAAGATGCTCTCCGGTCAACTGCCGGAGCTGGACGTCGCCACCGCTTCGCGGGCGGAGAATCCGCTCTTCATCCGCGAGCTGCTCAAGCTGCTTCCGCGATCGTTCCAGCTGCCGTTCGACCGTGCGGCAGAAGGACGGCGGCACGCGCATCTCTCCTACGTTCACAAGATCGAGCCCATCCGCTCCGGAAACCTGAACTTCCACGGGACGCTCTACGGCGGAACCTTGATGCGCTGGATCGAGACCTGCGCGCAGCTCTCCGCGCGCTCACATCTGCAAGGTGCCGCCGTGAGGCTGGTCGGGCTGCACGGGCTGACCTTCATCCGGCCGGCGCAGCGGCATGTCTTCATCCACGTGCGCTCGGCGGTCGCGCATACGGCGCAGGACACACTCACTGCGCTCGTCAACGTTCATGCCGAGGACCCGACCGAGGGCAAGCAGATCGAGACTCTTCGCGCCTTCCTCACTTATGTGCCGGTCGCCATCGACGGCGCGCCCCCAGCCGCGATCTGCGCCCTGGAATGCGTCAGCGACGAAGAGCGGGCCGTCTTCAACGAGGTGGAGCACCGTCTCGCGCTGCAACGGACGCTCGGCGACGGCGGCATCGGCTCCGCTCTGGCGCGGCCCGTGGCTCCAGCGGCGCGGGAGTCGCGATGATCTCCTTGCCGCCGCCGTTGGACGGCCGGCGGGTCCGTGTCGACGCCGGCCCGGGTGGCGCCTGCTCCCACCCGAGCATGGACTTCCTGGGGACGAATCAGGGCGCGCGGTTCTTCCGCTGCCAACGCTGCGGAGCGGTCCTGGTGCGGCAGGACGGGCGCGTCTGGATCGTTCCGATACAGCCCAAAACATAGCCGCAAAAGCCGCACTTCGTGCGGCAGCGACTAGTGCAACCGACGGAACAGCTCGAGCAGGATCTCGAACAGGATCAGCAGCACGATGGTCAGCTCCAGAAGCCACATGCGCCGGTCGCGCGCCACGTCGAGCACGAGCTCCAGGGCCTCGCGCACGCCTTGCAGCTTCTGCTCCATCGTGGTGTAGCGATCGACCAGATCGAATTCGGCGCGCAGCTCGTCGTAGATCCGGTCCATCTGCGGGTCGTCCCAGGTCGCGTCGGGCTTGTCGAGCAGGGCAAGCACGGTGAAGACCTCGTTGCGGGTGGCGATGGCCTCGCCGATGAACCGGTGCAGCCCGCGAACGCGCGTGGATACCGAGCCGTACCTCTCCAGCGGTTCGACGAGACCGATGGTCCGCGCGAACAGCCGCTCGACGATCCGCTCGTAATACTCGAGCGCGGCGCTCTGTGCGACGATCAGCGCCACCACGGCAGCGCGCCCGTCGCCGAACTGGTCGACGACGAGATTCCCGTCGACGATGTCCACCCGCCTTCCCGGCTCCTCGCGGACCGTGAAGCTTTCCCGCACCACCTGCCTGGTCAGACCGGGCCGCGCGCGGCCCAGGCGGGCGAGCTCCGCCTCGCGCCGGTCGGGAGGCACGTCGTGGAAGACGACGGCGCCGAACGGGTAGATGAAGATCTCCTCGTCGTCGCCGACGGGAACGCGCATCTCGCGCAGCCCAAGCCGGGCATCCGGATAGGCTGCGGCGAGCTCGCGCAGCGAGAGGTTCTCCTCGAAGGCGACGGCGGCGAATTGGTGCGTGCGGGGAGTCATCCCCGTAGTTCTACCCCGTGCGCGAACGATCAGCCGCGGGGCGGAGTGGAATTCGTGGCGTTCTGGAGCAGCTTCAGCTGCCGATCGAGCCGGTTGCGGAACGAGTCGTTGCCCTCGACGAACTGCAGGCCAAGGCCCTTCTCGACCCACGGCGTATGCGTCTGCCCCGCAGTCACCCGGTGGATCACCTTGGCCTGCACGCCGAGCGGCGCAGCGCTGTCTGGCAGCTCCAGCCGTACGGCGACGAGCGAGCCCACCGGAACTTCCTGTTCCGTGTGCACGTACAAGCCGCTGGTGCTGATGTTCCGCGCGCAGGCGGCGATCACCCTGCCTTCGCTTCCGATGGTCACGGGCAACGACGTGGGGTACCGGGGGGCGGCCCGATGAGGCGACGTGCCGCTGCCATCCAGAGATGATCGGTTCACACGCGGCGCGAACAGCGCCAGCAATGCGTCGATGCGCTGCGCAACGCCGCGCACCGCGTCTACCAGGTCGAGCCAGAAGCCATCCCCCTGCCGCTTGCCGGCAGGCGCGCCGATGCGTCCCATCGCGGCGGCGGGTGGAAACGAGTCGGGCAGATACAGCTGCAGGGCAACCAGCGCGGCAGTCGGCGCGCGGTGCCGCGGACACATGAGGAGCATGCGGGAGTCCGTCATCTCTGCGGACGTCGTCTGGACGGCTGCTCCTTGATGAGCGGCGAACCGGACCGGGAATACGATCTTCATTCCCCACCTCGCGCGGTCTCCTTCGTACGCCCGAGGAGCATGTGAGTTTCAAGCGTCCGGCGCACCTACCCGGATCGGGCATGCGGCAGCGCCAACGGCCTGGATCAGTACAGGACGGTCACCACGGTGCCGGAGCCGGCCGCGGCGGCGACGCGACGAGGACCGCCGCAGAAAGCGCCCGATGACCGCCCAGGCGCACCTCGATCCCGTCGCCCGAACCGCCCGCCTTGAACGCCGATGAGACCGTGGCGGAGGCGATGACGATCGCGCCGACCTGGAACGTTGCTCGATGACTGCCGGCCGCGGCGGCGAAAGAGACCAGCGATGCGAGGGCAGCGAGTCGGATGGTCATGCGCATCAGCCCGTGCGCGCTCCTGCAAGCTTTTTGCCACCGACCACGACGATCCGGTGCCGAGCGTGATCGACGTGGTACTCGAAATGCCAGCCGCCGAGATTCAACTCGGCATTGCCGGCCCGCATCGCGCTCCACAAGCCGCTTGTGGCGGGGACGTCCGCCAGCGACTCGGCGATGTCGAGCAGCACCTCGTGCGCGCGCGCGAGCAGTTCGGGCGGCGCACGGAGGGACTCCGCATAGCGCACGGAGAATTGCATGGGACCCACTAGGCGCCGAGCGATTCCTGCCGCCACACGCTCGCGGTACGTCTGTCTACTGAGTGACGCGAAATCGGGACCCGCGTCGAGGAAGCCGTTCGATACGAGAAAACATCGTCAGTACAGGACCGTCACCATGCTGTCGCCGCTTGCCGGCGCTGCCAGCGTGGCGCTCGCGGGGTCCGAAATCACCCTGACCGTATCGTTCACGAGCAGCGCCGCGGCCGGCGCGCGATAGCCCGCGGTGCGCACGCTGATTCCCGCACCGGAGCCGCCCCTGGTCAGCGTCGACGAGACGTTGGCGGACGCGACGACGACGGCACCGACCTGGAAGCTCCTCTGGAGGCCGCCGGCAGCGGCAGCGAACGAGCAGAGCAGGGCGAGGGCGGCGGCGGCGAATTGAGTCTTCATGCCCTACGGCTAGAGCAAGGGGCCGGCCAGCGCGGCGGGCCCATTTCCCGGCCACTTGCGCGCCGCCGGACCGTCAAGAGCTCCGCCGTTGACGCTCCCGCCGTCAATCCTTTGACGCGCGTTTTTGCAATGAGGCGACGGCCGCGGTACAGCCGAAGCAGGATGCGCCCGGCGCGACGGCTTCTGATCCTCGATGACGACACGGAGCTCGTAGATGCGGTCGCGCGCCATCTGGAGCGGCATGGATACTCGCCTACGCGGACCTACATGGTGGCGGAAGCCGCTGCCGCAATCGACCAATCCGTCCGCGATGCATTGCCCTTCCAGGCAATCGTGACCGATCTCCAGCTTCCGGACGGCGATGGACGCGCCATCGTCAGGCTGGCGCGAGAGAGGCTGCCCAGCTGCCCCGTGCTGATGATGACCGGATCCGGTTCCATATCGGGCTCGGTCGAGGCCATCCGGTTGGGGGCGGTCACCGTCCTGGAGAAGCCCGTATCCCTGGAGACGCTCGCGAACGAGTTGCGGCAGGCGGTCGATGATCGTGCGGAATTGGAGGACGGCCTCGATGCGGCGACCAACGCAGGGATCATCGGGCGGTCCGCAGCCATCCGCGGCGTGCTGGACGCGTTGTTCCTGGCCGCTCCGACGGATGCGACGATTCTCATCGAGGGCGAAACTGGCACCGGCAAGGAGCTGGTCGCAAAAGCGGTGCACCGGCTGTCGCGCCGTTCGCGCGCGCCGTTCATTCCCGTGAACTGCGCCGCGCTGCCGGAGACGCTGGTCGAGAGCGAGCTCTTCGGCCACTTGAAAGGCGCATTCACGGGCGCCGACAAGAGCCGGGAGGGGCGATTCCAGCAGGCGCATCGGGGAACGCTGTTCCTCGACGAGATCGGCGAGATGCCGCTGCCGCTCCAGCCCAAGCTGCTGCGCGCCATCCAGGAAGGCGAGGTGCAGCCGCTCGGGTCGACCAAGGCCGAAAAAGTCGACGCGCGCGTGGTGGCAGCCACCAACCGCAAGCTCGAACAGCAGGTCGCTGCCAGGACGTTCCGGGCCGACTTGTACTACCGCCTGAACGTCGTCCCGCTGCACATCCCTCCTCTGCGGGAGCGTCCCGAGGACGTGGCAGTGCTGGCGGCACACTTCCTGAAACCTGCCAAACGCAACCTCACTCCGGCGGCGATCGCCGCGCTCGAGCGCTATGCCTGGCCTGGCAACGTGCGCGAGATGGAAAACCTCATCCAGCGTCTTCTGGTCTTGAAACCACAGGGCGATCTGGACCTCGCCGATCTGCCACCCGCGGTGCGTGGCGCGCCGGCGTCATCCGGCGCGCCTGCGGCCGCGCTACCCGGGCAGGGCGTAGACCTGTATGCGGTCCTCGGAGATCTGGAGGATCGGCTGATCCGCGAGGCCCTCGAGCGGAGCGGTGGAAACCGGAACCAGGCGGCTCAGTCGCTCGGGATCAAGCGCACGACGCTGGTGGAGAAGCTGCGAAAAATGGCGCGGCGCGAAGGTAGCTGATCGAGAGCGCATCTCACAACCCGGTCCAGTCCAAAGACATGGCCGCAAAGCCGCACTTCGTGCGGCAGCGGCTAGCGTCGCCGGTGATCACGCTTCCGCTTCGGCGAGTGGCTGCCCGTCGGCCTCCAGGGACTTGCGCAGCTCGGCCTTCGCCATGGACTTCGCCAGCGCTTCCTGGGGGAGGATCAGCTTGCGGCGAACGAGATCGAGCAGCGCGTCGTTGAGCGTCTGCATGCCCTGGCCACGCCCGGTCTGCATGATGGAGGCCAGCTGGTAGGTCTTGCCTTCGCGGATCAGGTTCGACACCGCGCTGTTCGCGAGCAGCACCTCGCGCGCCGCCACCCGCCCCCCGCCCACTCTCTTGCAGAGCGTCTGGGTGACGACCGCCTTGAGCGACTCGGACAGCATCATGCGGATCTGCGATTGCCGGTCCGCAGGGAACTGATCGATGATCCGATCGACGGTGGACGGCGCGGTGTTCGTGTGCAGCGTTCCAAAGACGAGGTGCCCGGTCTCGGCGGTTTCCAGCGCGATGGAGACGGTCTCCAGGTCGCGCATCTCGCCGATCAGGACCACGTCCGGATCCTCGCGGAGCGCGGCGCGCAGTGCCGCTTTGAAGCTGTCGGTATGCATGCCGACTTCGCGCTGGTGGATCGTGCAGCGTTTCGGCTGGTGCACGAACTCGATGGGATCCTCGATGGTGATGATGTTGTCGTCGCGGTTGCGGTTCACGAAATCGACCATCGCCGCGAGCGTCGTCGATTTTCCCGAACCGGTCGGTCCCGTGACCAGGATCAATCCCTTGGGAAGGAAGCAGAGATCGAGCAGCTCTTTGGGGATGGCCATCTCCTCGGCGCTGAACACCTTGCCGGGGATGCGACGCAGGACGGCGGCGATTCCCGATCGATCGCAAAAAAGGTTCACGCGATAGCGGGAGTCGCCGATCTCGTGCGCGAAGTCGGTGTCCTTGCTGGCGAGCCACTGTTCGCGGTTGCGCGGAGGAGCGATGCTCCAGAGCATCTCGGCCAGCTGCTCGGCGGAAGCTTCGCCCCAGCCTTGCAATGCGCAGATGTCGCCGTCGATGCGAAGCGCGGGCAGCGCACCGCTCGTCAAGTGCAGGTCGGACGCCCCGCGCTCTGCGCAGAGCCCGAGGAGCTCTTGCATCGCGGAGGCGGGGTCCGTGGGCGCTTTCTCCACGGGCTGCCTCGCGGCGTCCACGGGCGGCCTCGCGGCGCTCGGCTGCTCCCGCGGGACGCGCGGTTGCGCGAGAGGGCGCCGCGACCCCGCCTGTATGTCGGGGTCTCCGTTCGAGGGCACGCCGCCGCCGTATGCCTCGGCCGCTCTGTCGGTGGTGTCCACGAGCTCGATGGATGCGGGCGTCGCGTGATTCGTGGCCGGCCGCAACTCTGCGAGAACCTCGCTGCCGTCCGGCATGAAGCGGACGTGCACCCTCCCGCCGGGCGCCGTGTACTCGAATTCCTCGACGTGCGCGCCGGAGAAACCCTGCGCCTGATATGGCGGCATGAGCTCGGCGACCGCGGAGACGATGTGCGCGCTCGACAACGTCCGCTGCATGACCGCCTGGGTGGTACCTCGAGGCCCCTCGAGGTAGGCGGCCGAACCGGTCTTCAGCACGAGCCCGGCGGACCGGCGCAGGAACAGCAGCTCGATGAATTTGTCCAGCCTCTTCATCTCAGGTATCGAGCAGGTCCGCTTCGGCGAGCAGCAGCAGCTCCGCCTCGGCATCCGGCGTCGCCTCCCCGAGGCTGCGCCGGGCACGGTGCCTGCGCACGATCTCGAGGAGCTTTCGCTTTTCCTCCTCGAGCACGATCACGTCGAATGCGAGGTGCACGACGGTGCGCAGGTCGGCGTTGTTCCAGGGCTTGCGGAGGAAGCGGTACACCTCGGCCTCGTTGATCGAGCGCACGGCGAGCTCGGGATCCGTGTCGCCGGTGAGCATGATCCGCAGCATGTGCGGCCAATGGCGCCTCACCTCGCTGAACAGCTCCATTCCGGAGATGCCCGGCATGTTGTTGTCGCTGATGAGGAGCTCGACCGGGTGATCACGCAACATCTCCAGCGCTTCTTCGCCGCTCTCGGCGGCGAAGACCGTGTAGCCGGCGTCCCTGAGGACGCGGGTCAACCCCGTGCGCACGTACTCCTCGTCGTCGACGACGAGCACGGTCCTGGAAGGCAGGACGGCATCCTTCATGCGGCCGACCGCAGGCGCATGGAGAAAACGGCGCCCCCGCCGTCACGGTCGAGCACGTGCGCGACGCCGCCATGGCCGTCCGCCACCAGCTTCACCATGTAAAGACCGAGGCCGAAGCCCTTGCGGGGGCCGCCCTTCTTCGCTTCGACCGAGCCATACTTCTCGAACATGGTGGCTTTGAGCTCCGCCGGGATGCCGGGGCCGCGATCGCTCACTTCGATCTCCACCGTTCCGTCGCGATGGCGCACGGCCACGGACACGTCCTTCCCCGCCGGGGTGTACTTGAGCGCGTTGCCGAGCAGGTTCTCGATCGCCCGGCGCACCAGCTTTCCGTCCACCGATGCGATGGGCTCTCCGTCCATCGCGGTGGAGAGCTGGATGCGCTTGCGCCTGGCGGTCGGTTCGAGCGTCGCTGCCGCATCGCGCACGAGCGCCTTCAGGTCGACGGGGGCGCGCGCGATCGGCAGCTGGCCCTCCTCGAGCAGCCGGATCTGCAGGGCCTCTTCGAGCGAGTCCCGCATCCCGTCGGCGCTCCGCAGGGCCGCCTGCGCGTCCTCGCGGAGGTGGCCCTCGGGAGCGTCTTCGATGATGAGACTGAGGTGGCTGACGATTCCAGCGAGCGGGCTGCGCAGGTCATGGACCATGAGCGAGAGCATTTCGTCCTTGGTGTTCTGAAGCTGCGCCAGCTGCTTCAATTGCAGCCGGATGAGCGCGTCCTGCGAGCGGAGCCGCAGGAAGGCCCGAACGCGCAGCAGCAGCTCGCGTCGATCGACGGGTTTGGTGAGGAAGTCGTCGGCGCCTGCCTGGAGCCCCAGGTTCTTCTGCTCCTGCTCCGACAGCGCCGTCACCAGCAGCACCGGCAGGAACGCCTCGCCCGTCCGCTGCTTGATTTTCTGGCAGACGTCGTAGCCGCTCATTCCCGGCATCATCACGTCGAGGAGAACCAGATCCACTTGCTCTGCCACGAGCACTTCCAGCGCCGCGGGTCCGTTCGCCGCTTCCAGCACCCGGTGCTGGCCGCCGAGCATGGCGCGCAGCAGCGCCCGGTTGTGATCCTCGTCATCGACGACCAGGATCGAGGCGCCGTCCTTCGCGCTCATTCCTCTCCCGCGCGATCGGCCTGGGCGAGCAGGAGCTCTGCTTCTTCCTGCCGGGCCAGGGCTGCCAGGTAGGGGAAATCGCGTTCGAGCGTGCGCACGAACTGGAGCTGCCTCCGCAACGCTTTCACCAGCCGCCGGTTCTCCTCCTCGAGTTGGATGGCCTCGAAGGCGAAGTAGACCGTGACCCGGATGGTGGTGTTGTTCCAGGGTTTGGGAAGGAACCGGTAGACCTCGCCCTCGTTGACGGCGCGGATGATGGTCTCCCGCTCCGGATCTCCCGTGAGCATGATCCTGCAGACATGCGGATGCCGTTCGCGGATGAGGCGGAAGAACTCGATGCCGCTCATGTCGGGCATGTTGTGATCGCTGATGACCAGCTTGATCGGTTGCTGGCGCAGGATCTCCAGCCCCTCCGTCGGGCCTTCGGCCGAGGTCACCGTATAGCCCTCGCGCTCGAGCAGTCTGGTCAGCGCAGTCCGGACCTGCTCTTCATCGTCGACCACCAGGATGGTGCGCCCTGGAAACTTCGTGACCGTGGCCGGATTCGCCATCGCTTCATCGATCCTCAATGAGGGGGTGGGAATCAAGTTAATCGGCGCTCGCCAGGGCACGGCGCCGCTGTGCGTGCATGTCGGTGGAAGGTCGGCGAGCGTGAGATGGTCGGAGTGGCTGATTCCGCCCGGCAGGATTTAGCAGCAGCCGCGGGAGCAGTGTAGCGTCGCTGGATGCCGTACCCGCTCCTGCTGGAGATCCTCACTTTCGTCTCCCAACGGCGCGGAATCGATTTCCGGGATTATCGCCGCGATACGCTGCGGCGCCGCGCGCAATCGAGGGTGCGCGCGACCGGCTGCACGGATCTGGCGGCCTACCGCTCTTTCCTGGTGACCGATCGCGAGGAGGTCGACCGGCTGATCGAGACGCTGGTCGTGCCGGTGACGGAGTTCTTTCGCGACGCATGGACGTTCCGCGAGCTCGATCGACGCGTGCTCCCCATCCTCGCGGCGCGCAACGCGCCCATCCGGGCGTGGGTGATCGGCGCGGCGACGGGCGAGGAGGCCTACACCCTCGCCATGCTGCTCGCGGAAGCGTCGATGCGGGGGACCGGAAGCGGCTTCGAGATGATCGCTTCCGATCTCGACCGCCGCTCGCTCGAGGTGGCGCGAGCGGGCGTCTATCCGGCTGCCGCGGCCGTCGGCATTCCCCACGAGCTCTACCCGCGTTACTTCCGATCGGATGGCTCCGGCATCCGCATCGTCGACAGTCTTCGCAATCGCATTCAATTCGCGCAGCACGATCTCGTCGGACCGTCCCTGGCGCCGCAGGAGGCGATCGTCGCAGCCTTCGACATCGTGCTGTGCCGCAACGTCCTGCTCTATTTCGATGCGGCTCTTCGCGCCAAGGCGCTGGCGCGGCTCGCCGGAGTCCTGGAACCTGGCGCCGTGCTGATGATCGGCCACTCGGAGCTGCTGCCGGGGGAAAGCGAGCGGCATTTCCAGCCGTACCCGGGGGCGAAGGCCGGCGCCGGGATCCTCGTACGGAGGGAATCGTGAAGCTGCGGTTTCGCGATTGGCCGTTCCGCTGGAAGCTGCTGGCACTCGGAGCCGCCGCCTCGGCCGTGCCGCTGGTCGTCACCACCGTTGTCGCGTTCCGCACGGGGAGCACGCTGATGCGGCAGTCCGCGCTCGAGCTGCTCGCCGCGCGAGCCGACGACCTGGCGGGCGACCTCGACGCCTTTCACCTGGGGTTCCGCCGCGCGACGGATCGGCTCGCCTCGATGTCCGGAATCAAGGACTTCTGCACGCTTCCGCCCCTGGCGCGGCGCGAAGCCGAGCCGCGCATCGAGGAGATGTTCGCCGCGTACGGCGCCGCCGACCCGCGGACGCATCTGGTCGCGCTCTTCGATCGCGACGGCACCGTCACGGCGGCGACGATTCCCGGAGTTCGCGGCCGCAACTACGCCTTCCGCCGATACTTTCAAAGCGCGGTCGCAGGGCAACCCACCACCTCCGAGGTGTTCATCTCCGCGACGGAGGCCGGCGCCATTCCGACGATCGCGTATGCCGCTCCCGTGAAGGACGCGGCGGGCCAGGTGCTCTGCGTTTCACTGGTCGTGGCGCGCGGCCAGGAATTCTGGGACCTCGTCGCAAAGGGAAACGGGAGCGCGGGTCCGGGCAGCTATTCGGTGATCTACGATCAGTTCGGGGTGCGCATCGCGCACAGCTCCCAGCGAGAGGAGGTGTTCCATCCCGCGGGGCCACTGGACGCCGCCACCATCGCGATGTTCGCGGCCGAGCGCCGCTTCGGCGAAAACACCCGGCAGCTGCTCGAGGCGACGGTGCCGATGCCGGAGGAGTTCTCGTACGTGCTGAGCGGTGCGGTGACGAACGAATTCAAGACTACCTCTCCCGAGAACGGGCTGGTGACCCTCGGCGTCGTTCGACGGCTGACGACGGTCCCCTGGACGCTGTTCTACTTCGCCCCGGAGCGCACGGTACTGGCGCCGGTCCACCGGCTCGTCCGCGAAACGGTCTCCATGAACGGCATCGTGCTCGTCCTCGCGACGCTCGCTGGCCTCCTTTTCGCGCGGCGGATCACCGGCCCCGTACAGGCGCTGACCTCGGCGGCGCGCGCCGTCCGTGCCGGAAACCTCTCCGTCAATGTCGATGCAGGCTCCGCCGACGAGCTTGGAGAGCTCGCCTCGTCCTTCAACAGCATGGCCGCTGCGCTGCGCGCTGCGCGCGAGGACCTCGAGGAGAAGGTGAGGGCGCGCACGGAGGCCCTGAGCGTCGCGAAGATCTCGCTGGAGGCGCAGAATCAAGCCCTTGCCGAACGGACCGCCGAGTTGACCGTCCGCCAGCAGCGCGACATCGCCTACGGTCGCGCGCTGACCACGCTCGCAGGAGAAGGGACGCTCGCGCTCGTGCTGACGGCCGTCTTGCGTGACGTTTCCGCTTACTGCGGCGCGTCGTTCCTCGTCTGCTACCGGGTCTCCGGCGAGTCGCTGCTGCCGATCGCGCACACAGGTGTCGCGGGGGCTCCGGCTGCAGCGGCGCTATCGCCCGGGAGCACTTCCGACGAGGTCTTCGGTTCACGCCGGCCCGTGGTCCTCGATCCGGTCCCGCAGGACGTGCAGCGGCGATTCGTGACCGTCCTCGCGGCTGGGCGGACGCGCTCGGTCGCGCTCGTGCCTCTGATGGTCGGCGAGCGCCGGGTTGGATTGATCGTCTCGGGAGCGGAGGACCTGCTCGAACAGCGCTCCGTCCAGTTCCTCGCGGACCTGTCGCTGCCTCTCGCCATGACCATCGTCCGTTACGACCTGCATCAGCAGACGGGCGAGTTCGCCGAACGGCTGGCGAGAAGCAATGAGGAGCTGCAGCTCCAGACCGAGGAGCTGGAGGCGCAGCGGGTCGATCTGGAGGCGAAGAACGTCGAGATCCAGAAGGCTGACCGGCTCAAGTCGGAGTTCCTCGCCAACATGTCGCACGAGCTGCGCACGCCACTGAACGCGATCATCGGCTTTTCCGAGCTGCTCCTCGAAGAAGGCCGGCAGACACTTTCGCCGGAGCACACCAAATTCGTCGAGGACGTCCTGGCGAGCGGCAGGCACCTGCTCGCGCTGATCAACGACATCCTCGATCTGGCGAAGATCGAATCCGGCCGGCTCGAGCTGCAACTCGAGCCGGTCGCGGCCGAGAGCGTGATCCAGGACGCCGTCTCGCTCGTCGCTCTGCAGGCCCAGCGCAAGAGCGTCGAAATCCGCACCCGGCTCGCCTGCTCGACGGCGGTCCTCGCCGACCGTGGCAAGCTCCGGCAGGTCCTCCTCAACCTGATCTCCAACGCCGTGAAATTCAGCGGCGATGGCTCGACGGTCGAGGTGGGCGCCGAGGAAGTACCTTCCGCCGTCCGCTTCTGGGTGCGCGACGAAGGGCCCGGCATCGATCAAGCGCTCATGCCCCGCCTGTTCCAGCCGTTCGTCCAGGGCGACAGCACCCTGGCGAAGAAGCACCAGGGCACCGGCCTCGGCCTCGCCATCTCCAAGCGCCTCACCGAGCAACACGGTGGAACCATCGAAGTCAGCAGCACCGCGGGGAAAGGGACCACTTTCTTCGTCAACATACCCACCGTCGCTACGGCGGTGCCTTGGGCAGCCGGCTCCATGCCGGCCGTCAACGAGGCCGCTGCTGCGCGGCTGCCGGCACCCAGAGCAGAGAAGGAGGGTGAGCGCCCCCTCGTGCTCCTCGTCGAGGACGACATCTCCACCGTCCGGCTGATCCGCGCTTACCTGCGCGACGCCGGCTACGAGCTCGCCGAGACCAGCGATCCCGCAAACGCGCTGGAGCTGGCGAAGCGGCTACAGCCTGCGGCGATCCTCCTCGATCTCGATCTCGACGGAGAAGACGGCTTGCTGGTGCTCCAGGCGCTGAAGGCCGATCCGGGAACACGACAAATCCCGGTGGTCATCGAGTCCGTGCTCGCCGAAGAGAAGCGGGGACTGCTGCTCGGGGCGGCGGAGTATCTGACCAAGCCGCTGGACCGCGGGCGCCTGCTCGAAAGCATCGGGCGACTCGGTCAGGTGGACGCCGGCGACGCAAAGCTGCTCGTGCTCGCGATCGACGACGATCCGGTCGTGGCCACCGTATTGCGATCGGTCCTGGCGCCTGCCGGATTCCGCCTCATCAGCTCGCCGCTCGGGCGCGAGGGCATCGAGCTCGCACGCCGGGAGCAGCCCGCGCTGGTCATCGTGGATCTCCTGCTGCCCGACATCTCCGGATTCGAGGTGGTCGAGTCCCTCAGGACCGATCCGCGCACGCAGGCGCTTCCCGTGATCGCCCTCACGGCCGCCAATCTCTCCGCGGCGGACCGCCGCCGCCTGGAGAACCGGGTCTCCTCCCTCGCCCAGAAGGGCGACTTCACGCGCGATTCGGTGCTGCTCGCGGTGCAGCGCGCCATCGGCGCTGCTCCAGTGGCCGGCCCCGGCAATGGGCCGACGATGCTGGTCGTCGACGATCACGATCTGAACCGCGAGCTCATCCGCTCACTGCTAGAGCGCAAAGGGTATCGGGTACTGCAGGCAGACAACGCCGAGGCCGGGATCGAGATCGCCAGGCGGGAACACCCCTCGCTGATCTTCCTCGACCTCTCGATGCCCGGGAAGGATGGCTTCCAGGCTGCCCGGGAGCTGAAGGCAGACGAGACCCTGGCGACCACCCCTCTCGTCGCAGTCACCGCGCTCGCCATGCGTGGCGACGAGGAGCGCGCCAGGAAAGCGGGGTTCGACGCCTACGTGACGAAGCCAGTCGACCGGCGCGTGCTCGAGGAGACCGTCGAAAGTCTGCTGAAGCGCCCGCGCCCTCCAACGAGCCTTCCCGGCTGAACGACGCGGCGCCGCGACTCGCTCGAGGCGCCGCCGCGTTCCTGACCGCTCACTTGCTGGCGGTGCCAGTCCCGGCCTTTCCCATCCATTCCTTGGGGTCGACCTTGCCGTCGTGGTTCTGGTCCATCCGGTCGAAGAACTGCTCCTGGAAAGACAAGAACTCTTCGCGCGTCACATAGCCCTTCTTGTCCTTGTCGATCATGTGCATCACTTCCATGGCCTTCATGCGTGCGAGTTGGTCATACGAGCGGGCCTCGTCGCTGGTGGTCGGAGCGGCGGCGCGTGCCACCGGTGCAACGAAGGCGAACAGCAAGGCGGCGGCGGCCAGACTCTTGATGCTCGAGAGCTTCATTCGGGACATGATTGACTCCTCGCGTGAGGTGGGTGCTCAACAGTCGTCTCGTGAGCGATACGCTCGTTACTGTGATCGCGTTACGGGATACGCATCGGCGCGCCGATCAGGGGATGCCGCGGACGCATGAGAA
>MNFJ01000171.1 GCA_001918155.1 Deltaproteobacteria bacterium 13_1_40CM_4_68_19 | reverse complement strand
AGAGCAAGTCAAGAAGCGCATCCTGTGATGCGCTTCCTGAAAACTGAAGGAGCCGAAGGGGACGGGAGGGGGGTTCCTTCCAACCACCGGAGGCAGTGAGATGGCGGAGGACAAGAAGGGCGGAATGACGGTAGCCGAGGCGGGGCGCAAGGGCGGAGTGAAGGTCGCCCAGGAGCGCGGCCGCGCGTTCTACGAGCAGATCGGACGCAAGGGCGGCGAGACCGTCAAGGCGGAGCGCGGGCACGAGTTCTACGAGCAGATCGGCAAGAAGGGCGGCGAGTCGGTCCGGGCCGCACGCGGTCCGGAGTTCTACTCCCAGATCGGTCACAAGGGCGGGCAGAAGGTCCGCGAGCTGATCGAGCAGGGCAAAAGGATGGCTCGCGAAACCCAGAAGAAGGAAGGCGGGCTGGACGAGATGGGGAACCTGAAAGGTAGCCGGCGCGACGAAGACTGAGGCGCGGCTGCTTCCGGGGGGTCCTCTGACGGAGGCGGGCTTCCCCTCGGGGGACCCGCCTCCTCGTGCTTCGCGCAGGACCTCCTGATCGGTGTTTTTCGCCGAATTTTTGCTCTGCTGACCGCGCGAGCACAACATGGGGCGTGTGTCAAGGCGCGCGCCAATCCAGCCGGTCGATCCGCGGCACCCGCAGCCGCGGCATATCCAGCGCGCCGCTTCGGTGCTGCAGGACGGCGGCATCGTCTCCTACCCGACCGACACGTACTACGCGCTCGGCTGCGACGTGTTCCAGAAGCGGGCGATGGAGCGCCTCGCCTTGTTGAAGCGCCGCGACGACAAGAAGCCGTTCGCATTCCTCTGCGCCGATCTCGGCGAGGTCGCCAAGTACGCCATCGTCTCCAACGAAAACTTCCGCCTCATGCGGCGGCTGCTTCCCGGCCCGTACACCTTCGTGCTCGACGCGACCCGCCTGGTGCCGCGCACCGCGCTCAGGCGGCAGCGCCAGGTCGGCGTCCGCGTGCCCGACGCGCCGGTCGCCACGGCGCTGGCGAGGGCGCTGGGCAGGCCACTCGCGACCACCAGCGCCTCGCTCCCCGGCGAGGAGCCGCTGATCGACGCCGTGGACATCCAGGAACATCTCGGCCACGGGATCGACCTGATCCTCGATGGCGGCGTCACCTTGAACGAGCCGTCCACCGTGCTCGATCTCACCGGCCCCGCGCCCGTCGTGCTTCGCCAGGGCAAGGGGCGGCTGGAAGGAGTGGTCGCGTGACCGAGGCCGTTCAGCGCGCACCGACCGAGCTCGACGAGGCGGTGGATCGGTATCTCGCGCACCTGCGCGTCGAGCGCGGGCTCCTCAACGCGACCCTGGAGGCCTACGCCCGCGACTTGCGGGAGTACGTGGAGTGGCTCTCGGGGCGCGGCGTTCCGCGCCTGGCGGAGGTGGACGAGCCGCTGATCCTGCAGCACCTGGGCGCGCTTCAGTTGCGCGGGTTGTCGCGCGCCTCGCAAGCCCGGCATCTCGCCGCCGTGCGCGGGCTGCACAGGTTCGCCAATGCCGAAGGCCTGACGCCCGGCGATCCCTCCGAAGGGGTGGAGACGACGCGCGGCTCACGCCCGCTTCCGCATTTTCTCGCGGTCGACGAGGTCGATCTTCTGCTGGCACAGCCGGATGCGGGCAACGCCTCGGGCGCGCGCGACAAGGCGATGCTGGAACTGCTGTACGCGAGCGGGCTGCGGGTCTCCGAGCTGGTGGCCCTGCCGGTCAGCGCCATCGATCCGCATACCGGAGTGGTCCGGGTGCGCGGCAAGGGCGGCAAAGAGCGCATCGTTCCCGTCGGGGAGCGGGCCCGCGACGCGCTCGCCGCCTACCTCTGCGGCCCGCGCCAGAAGCTCCTGGGAACGCGGCACTCGTCCGACCTCTTCGTCACGCCGCGCGGCGGGCACATGACGCGGCAGGGATTCTGGAAGCTGCTTGGCCGGTACGCGCGCTCCGCCGGCATCCAGCAGCGCGTCTGTCCCCACACGCTGCGCCACAGCTTCGCCACCCACCTGCTCGAGCGGGGCGCGGACCTGCGCGCGGTACAGGCGATGCTGGGGCATGCGGACATCGCGACGACGCAGATCTATACCCACGTGGATCGCGAGCGGCTCAAGGCGGTCATCGCCAAGCACCCGCGCGCGTAGGAAAGGCCGCCGACTTCGATCACGGCGACGGCGACGTGGCCCTTGACGGTTTTCGTGGCCGCGATCCGGGCCGATCCGGTACAGTCCCCGCGCGCGCGGCGGGAGCCGCCCGGAAGAGCAGCCCTGAATGAGCGAAAGCGCCCAGAAGCCCACACAGCGTCAGCCACGCCGCGTCGTCTCGGGGATGCGACCCACCGGGCGCCTGCATCTCGGCCACTATCAGGGAGCGGTGAAGAACTGGATCGAGATCAGCCGCAAGGCGGAGTGCTTCTTCTTCTCCGCCGACTGGCACGCGCTCACCAGCGAGTACAAGGATACCTCGAACATCGCCGAGGCGCAGCGGGAGATGTTCGCCGACTGGATCGCGGCTGGCCTCGACCCGGAGCGCTGCACGCTGTTCATCCAGAGCCACGTGAAGCAGCACGCCGAGCTGTACCTGCTGCTCGGCATGGTGGCGCCCCTCGGCTGGCTCGAGCGCGTCCCCACCTACAAGGAGCAGCAGGAACAGCTGAAGGAGAAGGACCTCAATACCTACGGCTTCCTCGGGTACCCGGTGCTGCAGACCGCCGACGTGGCGCTCTACGGGGCGGACGCGGTGCCCGTCGGGCAGGACCAGGTCTCGCATCTCGAGCTGGCACGCGAGCTGGTGCGCAAGTTCAACTTCCACTTCGGCACGCCGCAGAAGCCGGTCCTGGTCGAGCCTCATCCCTACCTGACCGACGTACCGAAGATCCTCGGCCTCGATGGGCGCAAGATGAGCAAGAGCTACGGCAACGCCATCGAGCTGGGTGAGGATCCGCAGAGCGCGCGCAAGCGCGTCATGGTCGCGGTCACCGATCCGGCGCGCAAGCGGCGCCACGATCCGGGACACCCGGAAGTGTGCCCGATCTACTGGCTGCACCGCGCGTACAGCTCTCCCGAGCGCGTGGAGCTGGTCGATCGGGAATGCCGCAGCGCCGGCATCGGCTGCGTCGACTGCAAGAAGATGCTGCTGGAGAGCTTGATTCCCGCGCTCGAGACGCACCGCGCCGCGCGCGCGGAGCTCGATCGCACCCCGGGGCGCGTCGAAGAGCTCGTGCAACTCGGCACGCGCAAGGCGAGCGGGGTCGCGGAGCAGACCATGGCCGCCGTGCGCGACGCGGTGAAGCTGACCTAGTGGAGATGCAGCCGACCGAGAATGGCGCCTTCGCCGTCGCGCTGCCCGTCTTCGAGGGGCCACTCGATCTGCTGCTCTCGCTGATCCAGGAGCACAAGCTCGACATCTTCGAAATCCCCATCAGCTTCATCACCGATCGGTACCTCGAGTACATGAACAGGGCGCAAGAGCTGAACATCGATCTGGCCGGCGAATATCTCTTGATGGCCGCCACGCTGGCGCACATCAAGTCGCGCATGCTGCTGCCGCGCGAAGAGGCGGCGGAGGCGATCGAAAGCGAGGCAGGACCGGATCCCAGGCAGGAGCTGGTCCGCAGGTTGCTCGAGTACCAGAAGTACAAGGATGCCGCGCAGCGGATCGGAGCTCGTCCGCAGCTCGGCCGCGACGTCTTCCTCCGCCGCGCCAGGGAAGACCTGCCGCTGGCCGCGCCGGACGTCGCGTACTTCAAGCCGCCCGACCTCACCGTCTACCGGCTGATCGAGCTGATGGCGCGCGTGCTCGCGGAGCGCAAGATCGAGATCCCGCACGAGGTGTTCGTCGAGCGGCTCTCCATCGGCGACCGCATCTCGGTGATCACCGACCGCTTGCGCGCCGACGACCGCATCACCTTCACTTCGCTCTTCGCGGACCTGGCTGACCGCGACCGGCACCGCATCGTCCCCACCTTCCTCGCGGTCCTGGAGATGGCGAGGCTGAAGCTGATCAAGGTGCACCAGCCGGAGAGGCACGCGGAGATCTACATCGGACGCACGGACGCGCTGTTCACTTCCACCGCCGAAGGAGCATCGCTTGACTATCGAGGGTGAGAAGCAGCCGGACCTGCCCATCTCCGATCGGCCATCGTCCGCGGAGGCGGAAGAGCTGGACGGCGGCGAACGGGGAGCGGCCGCAGACGAGCAGGAGACCCAGGAGGCCGCGCGGACCGAGCTGCAGCAGCTCAAGGAAGCGGCGCGGTTCGCGACTCCGGAACGCGCGGTGGCGGTGCTGGAGGCCCTCTTCTTCGCGGCGGAGAAGCCGCTCGATCTGGCCACGCTGGAGGAGGTCACGCAGTTCTCGCGGGAGCTGCTCGAGTCGGCCCTCGCCGGGCTGCAGACGACGTACGCGGCCGGGACAGGCGGGGTCGCCCTGATCGACCTGGGCGGCCGTTGGCAGCTGCGCACGGAGCCGCAGACCGGAGCGTACGTGCGCCGCCTCCTTCAAGTAAAGCCGCTGCGCCTGACGCGCGCCGCGCTGGAGACGCTGGCGATCATCGCCTACCGGCAGCCGATCACCCGGCCCGAGATGGAGGACCTGCGCGGCGTAGACTGCGGGGCGGTGACGAAGGCGTTGCTCGAGCGCAAGCTGATCCGGATCCTCGGGAAGAAGGACGAGCCGGGCAGGCCGCTGATCTACGGGACGACGAAGGAGTTCCTCGAGCTGTTCAACCTGCGCGATCTGACGCAGCTGCCGACGCTGCGGGAGTTCCAGGAGCTTTCCGAGGAGTCGCGCCGGATCGTCGAGGACGAGGCCAAAACTCCGGTCGCCGCGGGGCTTTCCGAGCTGGCGGCCGACCCGGTGGTCGAGGAGCGGATCGTCCAGGCGACCGCGGAGAGCGAGAGCGCGCTCGCGCAGCTGGAAAGCGCGATGGAGCGCGCCGACGAGTCCGCGAAGAGCACCGCCACGGTGCTCGCGCCGCCTGCGCCTCCCGAACCGCCGAAGGCGGAGTGATGGGCGCCGAACGGCTGCAGAAGATCCTCGCCCACGCCGGCGTCGCCTCGCGACGCAAGGCGGAGGAGTTGATCGAGAGCGGGCACGTCAGCGTCAACGGGAAGGTGATCCGCGAGCTCGGCAGCAAGGCGGACATCGAGCAGGATCTCATCCAGGTGGACGGCCGCACCATCCGCGAGACGCAGGACAAGGTCTACTACGTGCTCTACAAGCCGGCCGGCTGCGTGACCACGCTGAGCGATCCGGAGGACCGGCCGACGATCAAGAGGTATCTCCAGCACATCCCGGAGCGCGTCTACCCGGTCGGGAGGTTGGACTATGACGTCGAAGGCGCCCTGATCGTCACCAACGACGGCGATCTCGCGTTTTCGATCATGCACCCGCGCTTCGGCGTGCGGCGCACTTATCTGGCGAAAGTGCACGGCGTGCCGGCTCCCCGGCAGCTCGAGCGATTGCGGGCGGGCGTGCGTCTCGAAGACGGCCGCGGCCGGGCGCTCGAGGCGGAGGTGCACTCGCGGACCCCGAGGAACACCTGGGTGCGCGTGGTGGTCGCCGAAGGGCGGCCGCACCTCGTCAAGCGGTTGATGGAGGCCGTGGGAGCGCCGGTCCAGAAGCTCCATCGCGCCGATTACGGCGGGATCGGTGTCGCCGGGATGCGCCCTGGCGAAGCGCGGGAGCTGACGCGCGCGGAAGTCCAGATGCTCCGGGCACAATCGGGGAAGAAGGCGGAGGCCGGCGTGCGGCGACAGCAGATCGCGCTTCCGGCGCGGCGGCATGGCCACGGCCCGCCGCCGGCCGGTGGTCGGACCCGCCGCGGCCGGCAGCGCCGATGAGGGGAAAGGTGCCGGGAGCAATCGCGACAGCACTCGCCACTCAGGGTTAAAAAGGCTTGGATGGCGAAAAAGCCCCAGGTCGACATCCGGAAGCTCAAGGACGAGGTCGCCGAACACCTCAAGAAGTCGAGGTGGGAGAAGGCCGCTGAGGTCCTCGCGGAGCTGGCGGCCGCCGAACCGAAGGACATGACCCTCCGGCTCAAGCTGGGGGACACCTATCGGAAGATGGATCAGCCGCAGATGGCGATCGAGGCCTATCGGCACGCGGCGAAGTTCTTCGGCGACGAAGGCCAGCTGATCAAAGCGATCGGCGCGGCGAAGATCATCCTGGAGATCGATCCGCGCAATGCCGAGGCATTGAAGCAGCTCGGCGACATGAACAAACGCCGCCTCGGCAAGATCTCGCTGGCCAGGATTCCAGCACCGACGAACCACCCGGCTGCCGCCGGCCGCAGACAAGGTGCCATCGAACTCGGCGATTCGCCGGGCGCCTCGACTGACCTGGGCATGACGACCGGGATCGACCTCCCCGCCGGCGGCGAGGACGAGCCGCTCGAGCTGGATGACGGCCGATCGATCAGATCGCCGGCCTCCCGCTCCACCGCCGCGCTCGCTCCCACGCCGCCGGACGCCCCCGCGGGTGGCGAGTTGGACCTCGACCTCGGCGGAAGCCCGCCTCCTTTGTCGCGGGGCGCCGCCAGGCGTCGCGCGACTGCTCCGCCTGTTCCCGAGAAGGGCGAGCTCGGTCTGGATCTCGATCCCGACCTTCCTGCCGGGCAGCCCGAGGCGCTGCCCGACGACGCGATCCTCACGCCGGAACCCGAGGACCTCGTCGCAGGCCCGCATGACGAGGAAGTGATCCCCAGCGACGAATTCGGACGCCAGGGCGGACCGATCGCGGACCTGCTCTCCAGCAGCGCGGAGGAGGAGATCGAGCTGCTCTCGATCAGCGCGGACGAGGAGCTGGCCGGCAGCCGGCCCACCGAGCCGCCCAGCGTCTCCGCCGAGGACGACGACCTGGATCGCGCATTCGGCAACATCGCGCCGCTCGCAAGCGCTCCGGCGCCGAAGATCGCCGCGAAGAAGGTTCCACTGTTCGACGATCTTCCACAGGACGCTTTCGTCGCCCTCGTCAACCGGCTTGGCTACCACCGGCACCTTCCGGGTCACCTCATCATCCGGGAGGGTGATCCCGGACGCAGCTTCTTCATCATCGTCGAAGGCCGGGTGCGCGTGTACAAGGCCGCCCCCGAAGGCAAGGAGATCACCCTCGCGCACCTCGGCGAGGGCGCGTTCTTCGGGGAGATGGCCCTGCTTTCCGGGGCGCCCCGGACCGCGAACGTCGTCGCCGAGGAGGAGAGCGAGATCCTCGAAGTGACCGACACGCTGCTGCGCGAGCTGGCGGCGCGGTATCCGACGGTCATCAACTCGCTGAGGAATTTCTACCGGCAGAGGCTGCTCAACAACGTGATGGCCATCTCGCCGCTGTTCAAGGACTTCGACCCCTCGGAGCGCCGGGGCATCGTGGAGAAGTTCCGCATGCGGCAAGCCGCTCCCGGAGAGAAGGTGATCGTCGAGGGGAAGAGCTCGGACGGTCTATACGTGGTCCTGCATGGGTCGGTGCAGGTCTCCGCGAAACAGACCGAGGTGGCGCTGCTGAAGGAAGGCGAGATCTTCGGCGAGATGTCGCTGCTCACGCGGGAACCGGCGGCCGCGACCATCACCTCGCCCGGCAACTCCATCCTCCTGCGGCTCGCGCGCGAGAAGTTCCAGGAGCTGGTCGTGACGCACCCGCAGATCCTCGCGCTGGTCAGCGAGTTGAGCGAGAAGCGCCGCAGCGCCATCGATGCGATCCTGCAGGGGGAGGGGGAAGGCCACGACGGAATGAGCTTCGTGTAGCCGGGTTGTTTCCTGGAAGCGCGCTGAGGATGTCGCCCGGCTTGCTGCTCATCGCTTCTCCTCCGTGGGCCGCACTGGCTCCCAAGTCCCTTTCCGCCCGCGGATGGTCAGCAGCGCTGCCTGCCCGGCCACCGTGGTGCCGTCGGCCATGGGCCAGGGGGTCCGGTCGGCGGCGCCGGGGTTGAGGTAGAGCTGCGCGGATTCCGTCTTCGGAGGGACCGGCGCGCCACGGCCGTCCACGGCGCGGCCCCCGGATTCCCAGACCTCGCCGAAGATCCCGAACTGCGCCTTGCGCAAGAGCGGGGCGAGTCGCGGGTCGCCCAGGTTCTGCGCCTCGCTCACGTCCAGAGCCCGGACGTCCTGCCCCCGTGGCGGAACGGCCGCGACCAGCATTGCGGGCGCCGCGACCCGGTCGAGCGCGGTGGCCACCGCGTCGATGTCCTTCTGTGCGTAGACGCAGGCGCCGTCCGCATGGAGCTGCCGGCGCTCGAATGCGCCAGGCAGCCCCACGACCGTCACGTCCCCGAGGTCGACGATGCGGGTATGGGAGAGATCGACGATGCGGGCGCCCTTCTTGCGCAGCTCGGCCTCGACCGCGTCGAGCTCGGAGCGGACTTCGCGGTTCCCGGCGATGACGAGCACGGGAAGCCCGCTCTCCGCCAGCAGGCCGAGCAGCGTCTCCTGCTCATCGGGGTTGTCGCCGACATCCCCGTCGGCGATGAGCACGCCGGCGCCGCGCTGCTTGAGCTCGCCTACCAGCTTGCGAAGCCAGGCGACGTTTTCGTCGTCGGCATCCTTGAGCCCGGCGAGCGCGCCGATCTTCAGCTCGCCGGTCGCGGCGCGAACCTTCTCGCGGGCGCCGGGCGCGTCGAACGACGCCACGCACGCGGGGTCGCTGCGCAGCACCGACACCTGCGGCGCGGGCGCAGGAGCGGCCGCCGGCGCGGCAGGGGCCACCGCTTTCTCGCGACAGGCCACCATCGCGAGCACGATCAATCCAGAAATGATCGTGCGCATCCTCGCGCAGTTTCGGCGCTCTACCGCTTCAGATCAACCGCTTGGCGGCGAAGTTCTTCTCTTTCAGGTTTTACGGATGATGCGGGGGGAGGGCGCGGCCGAAACGGGAGCTGACCGAGGCCCCCAGGGCAAAGAACTGCAGCAGCGCCAGGATCGAGATCCCCAACCAGGGGACGAACGCGAGCAGCAGCAGCACCACCATTCCCATGCCGAGCGCCGCTGGAGGCACGAACCGCTGCCCCGGCCCGGCGGGGAGCGCTTCGCCGATGCGGAGCGCGAAGGACGAGAGCCCCATCACGATGCTGAGGAAGATGATCACCGGAAGCAGCGGAATCAGCGGGATCCCCACGATGCTGATCCCCAGCAGCACCACCAGGGGCAGCAGCAGGAGCCAGCAGAGAAAGCCCACCGTGAAGCTGCGCACCGGGTTCTCGAACATCGCGAATCCCACGTTGCGAACGCGCTCCGGCCACATCCTCAGGACGCCCAGCCCGATGAGGAACATCAGCGCGAAGAGGGCGATGGTGGGAAAGAGGCCGAAGGGCCCGAGGCCCAGCAGCCGTCCGCGATGTCGCGAGCCGGGAAAGAGCTTCCCGATGCCCACCTGCACGTGCTCGCCCATCACCTGACCGCCGCGTTCCACGTCGACCGAGCCGAGCACGGCCACCGCCTGCCCCATCACCAGCGCGCCCTGGCTCACGGTGATGCCGCCGCCGACCGCGACGGCGTCCCCCTGGACGACGCTGCCGGGCTCGAGCTCGATGGACCCGCCCACGCAGACCACGTCTCCCTGGACAATCTGGCCCTGCTGCACGGTGATGTCGCCGCGGAAGACACGGACCATGTCGCGGTTGCCGTGCCGGTGCGACCCCTGCAGCACCTTGGCGCCTCCGCTGCGCCGGGACGACGTCTTCTCGATCAGCATGCCGGCGGCGCCCTCGGCGTCCGGTGTCGCCACGACCACCAGCTTGTCGTTCTTGAGCACGCCCATGGCGCCGCTCTGCTTGAGGACCTGGCGCAGCGCCTCGCGCGGATCGGCGTCCTTGATGTCCACGTCGATGCGCTCCCTGGGCGATCCGACCAGCGTCATCGTCCAGCCGGCGATGCGCGCGATCCGGTGCAGCAGCTCGGCGGTGGGAACGTTCCTGCCTCTTTCCGTGAAATGAGGCAGCTCCCGCTGGGCGTCCAGCCGCTTCAACCTGACGGGTGGAACGGGGGGCACGGGTGGCACCGGCGGTACGGGGGGAACGGGCGGCAGGACCTCCAGGTCGGAGCCCTCGTCGGCCCCGGGGTCGACATCGGATTCGGAATCGCTGCCGGTCTCGTCGTCGCTGGTGATCTTCAGCGTGATCACCCGGTCGGCGAGCCCGCCCATCACTTTCCCCATCGCGCCGTGCGAACCGAAGTGCTCGAGGAACACGCCGCCCTGGGCGAGCAGGAGGCTGAGGAAGAGGCCGCTCATGGAGTCAGGACCCCGCAGTCACGCGCGCGTAGGCCGGCTTGAGCGTTCGCGAGAGCGCGGTCAGCACCACGGCCAGGAAGAGGAAGGCGCCGATCCCGAGCGGGAGACGGATCGCAGCGAACACCGGCCCGACCGCCACCCAGACGGTGCGAGCGACGGAGACGCCCTCGATCAGCCGGTTCACCTGCGTGTTCAGCGCCCATCCGATGATGGCGAAGAGCGCCAGCGCCAACGCGGGAATGGCGGCAAGCAGCGTGTGGCGGCGGGTGACCAGGTGCGCCTCCCGGACCTCGAGGGCGGCGAGCACGGTGGCGGTGAAGTCGGCAGGCGGTTCCGGATCCTTCAACGCGGACAGGCGCCCGACCAGGGCGGAGTAGAGGGTCAGCGAGGCGCCGCAGCCGGCGCAAGCCTCGCAGTGTTCGCGAGCAGCGAGCCCCTCGGGACCGCGCAGCGTGCCGTCGGCCAGCGACTGCAGCTGGGTGTCGGTGAGGTGGCTCATGACAGATGCTCCGCGAGCTTCACCATCAGCTCCTTGCGGGCGCGGTGCAGCCACGTCATCACGGTGCCCATCGGCACGTCAAGCGTCTGGGCGATCTCGGCGTAGCTGCGGTGTTGGATGTGGAAGAGGGCGATGACTTCGCGGTAGCGCGGGGGCAGGGCTGCGACCGCGCGGTCGAGATCGCGCTGCGCCTCTTCCTCCTGGACCCGCTGCTCGCCGGAGACCGCAAAATGATCCTGGAGCTCCGGCGCGACGCCGGTTTCTGCCGGGTCATCGCCCCTGCCTTCGGCGGCGAGCGCCAGCATGGGGCGCCGTCTGCGGAGCAGGTCGATGCAGTGGTTGCGGGCGATGCGCAGCACCCAGGCGGCGAACGGCTGGCGAGGATCGAAATCGCCGATCCCGATATAGGCCCGGACGAAAGCTTCCTGTGCCGCATCGCGCGCCTCTTCGCCCGCGCCGAGCATCCGGAAGCAGAGGCCGTGCACGGACTGTTTGTGCTTTTCCACGAGCCGCGCGAACGCGGCCTTGTCCCCGGCGGCGGCCGCGCGCGCCCACTCCGCCTCGTCGGCAGGACAGGCGGGGCGGACCAGCTCAGTTACGGGCGCCAAAGGGAAGGGCAGCGAGATCGCCGTGTCCACTGGGACTTCTACGGCCTTCGGGAGGGGAGTATTTCACCTCAGAAGTAACCCCGCTGCAGGAGCAGGCAAGCGACTCCCAACGCCAAAGGCAGGAACGTGCAGAGCACCCCGAGCCAGAGGAAGCGCAGGAAAGGAATTTTCCCTTTTTCTCCAGCGAGTTCCAGCACGATCAGGTTCGCGACCGAAGCCACCGGCGTCAGGTTTCCCGCGAGCGTCGAGATGAGCGCGAGCGACAGCCAGGCAAGATGAGGGTCGGCGAGCTTCGGCACCCAGTGCGCCGCGAGCAGGACGAACGGCACGTTGCTGACGAGCTGGCAGGCGGCGACGGTGAAGAGCCCGAACCGAATCGTCTGCTGCGGTGCGTCAGAACCGAGCAAGGGCGCGAGCGCGGTGTGAATGCGTTCAGCGATCCCGGCCTGCGCGACCCCGTGCGTGACCACGAACAGCCCCGCGAAGAACAGCAGCAGGGACCCATCGACCTGCGCGAACATCGCTTTGGGCGGCTGCCGGGAGAGGGCGAGCAGCACCGCGGCGCCGGTCATTGCCGTCCAGGCGAGACTGTAGCCGAGCAGGAACCCGGCGAGGACGAAGGCGAGACCGCCGGCGCAGAGCAGCGAGAGAGGCTTGTTGAGGGGCGGCGGAGCGTCCAGGTCCACCGAGAGACGCTTCCACGCCAGCTCGCGGCGGAACGCGACCAGAAGCACGCAGAGGACGGCGCCGAGGGAAAGGAGGGCAGGTAGCAGCAACGCCTTGCTGAACTGTGTGTACGCAATGCCGCTCAGCGTGCCGATCAGCATGTTCTGGGGGTTGCCGGTGAGCGTCGCGACCGACCCGGCGTTCGAGGCGAAGGCCAGCCCGAGCAGGTACGGAAGCGGTGGCAGCGCGGCGGCCTCGACGAGCGCAAGGACGAGCGGCGTGCACATCACACAGACGGTGTCGTTGACGAGCAGCGCGGAGAGCGCCCCAGCGACGAGGACCAGCACCGCGAGCAGCGCGCGTGGGCCATGCGCGCGGCGCAGCGCCGCCCATGCGATCCAGCGAAAGATGCCGGCGCGTGCCATCACGCTCGTGATCACCATCATCCCCAGGAGCAGGACGAGGGTGTCCCAGGAGATGGCGTCGCGGTAGACCTGCTCCGGCGTGAGCACGCCGAGCGCGACCATCGCCACGGCGCCGGCGACGGCGCCCCCAGGCCGATCGAGCTTGAGGAACGGCAACTCGGTGCCCGCGAGGAAGAGGTACGTCGCGGCGAAGATGATCAGCGCTTCGAGCACCTCGCCTACCTGAACCATGTGTGCGAAGAATGGGCAATGTTTCCGACCTATCCGGACCTCGCCGGGCGCACGGCACTCGTGACCGGCTCGTCCAGCGGGATCGGTCGTGGCGTCGCGGAAGCCCTGCTGAAGCAGGGCATGCGCGTGGCCGGACAGCACCGCACGCACCCCCCTCCGCAGGGAACCGCTGCGGTTCGCGCCGATCTCGCGACCGAGCAGGGCTGCGTCGAGGCCGTGCGAGCGGCCCGCGAGCGGCTCGGCGAGGTGCATCTGCTGGTCCACTCGGCCGGCCTCTACGACGCCGGCCCGATCGCGAGCATCTCTGCTGCCGCGCTCGAGGAGATGTTCCGGGTGAACGTGTACTCCGGCTTCTATCTCGTGCGGGAGCTGCTGCGCTCGGGTCTGAGAAACGCCGTCTTCATCGGGAGCACCGCCGGTCAGCGCGGGGAGCCCGGCCATTCGCACTACGCGGCCTCCAAAGGCGCGGTGCAGTCGATGATGATGTCCATCGCCGTGGAGCTGGCGCCCCGCGTCCGCGTCAACCTGGTCTCGCCAGGCTGGGTGCGCACGCCGATGGCGGAGCAGTCGTTGCAACGCATCGGGCCGGCGCTGGTGCCCACCCTGCCGAATCAGCGCGTGGCGGACGTGGACGACGTGGTCAACGCAGTGCTCTGGCTGGCGAGCGACGCTTCCTCGCACTGCATCGGGCAGGACCTGTGCGTTTCCGGCGGGGCGCTGCTGGTGGTGCCGCGCGGACAGATGAGGCCTGCGTGAGGCTGTCGGGTCGAGAGCTGCGTCTTCGCGCAGCCGAGGCCCGGCGGCACTACGCCCGCTGCGACCTCTGCGCGCATCTCTGCGGCGTGGACCGCAGGCACGGACCCGCCGGAGTCTGCCAGGAGGACGACGGACTCTCGCTCGCCGGAGCCGGCGTCCATTACGGAGAGGAGCCACAGCTCGTCCCCTCCGGCTTGATCCTGATCGCCGGCTGCAATCTCTCCTGCCAGAGCTGCGAGACCTGGTCGTTCTCGCTCGAGCGCCGGGGCACCGTTCGCACTTCCGCCGAGCAGCTGGCTGCGCTGCTCCTCGATCTGGAGAAGTCGGGCGCCGCAAACGCCAACTTCGTCACGCCCACGCACGTCCTCCCCGTGCTCCTGGAGGCGCTCGCGGTGGCGGCGGAGCATGGCTGGTCGTTGCCGGTGGTGTGGAACTGCGGAGGGTACGAAAGCATCGAAGCGCTCAGGCTGCTCGAGGGCGTGGTGGACGTCTATCTGCCGGACGCGAAGTACGGAGACGATGCGGTTGCGTACGAGCTTTCCGGTTGCAAACGGTACACCGCCGCCCTCGATCGCTCGCTGCGCGAGATGCACCGCCAGGCCGAGGTCATCGTCCGCCACCTGGTCCTCCCCGGCGCCGTGGCGTCGCCCGGCAAGCTCATGCCGCTCATCGCCTCGGTTTCACCCGCCATTTGCATCAACGTCCTCTCGCAATACCGGCCGGTGTATCGCGCCGCGCGCTTCCCGGTGATCGCCCGCGGCGTCACCGCGCAGGAGGTGAGCGCCGCGGTCGAAGCCGCGCGATCCGCTGGTCTGCGCAACATCCTCGTGGACGGGAGACCCGCGTGATGCCTTGTCCATTGCGCAGGGCGCGATAGAGTCCGGCCGAATGCGCGGCCCGATGCAGGTCGGCGAACGTCCGGCGCAGGCGGTGCTCGACGGGGCGATCGGTCTGGCGCTGGCCACCGGCGTTCCGCTCCGGTTGCGCGGACCGCTTCGCGACGCGGATCTCGCGCTCGCGCTGGCGGCGATGAAGCTCGGCGGCGATGCCGACGCGGCGCGCGAGCCGCTCTCCGGCACGGGCGAGGTGGAGCTGACGCTTCCACACCCCCGCGCCGGCGTCCACGTGCTCGACCTGCCGTATCCGGGCGCAGTCGCCCGCGCGCTCTGGACGTTGTCCTGGCCGCTCGCGCTGCTGGGAAAGCCTTCGGAGCTGCGGCTGCACGGACCGAACCACAGCGACGACGCCCCGACGTTCCACGATCTGCGGCTCGGGTGGGCGCCGTTCGCGGCGCAATTCGGCCTGAAGATGGCGCTGGAGCTGACGCACGCGGGGTTCGGGAGCGACGAAGGCGAGATCGTCGCCGCGCTCGATCCGGCGCCGGCGCTCACTCCGCTGCGCGCCGTGCACCGCGGGTTGCTTCGCCAGGTGTCCGTGGTTGCGGCCGTCGGCGGCGGCCGGCACGAAGCGGCCCAGGACGCCGCCGAGCGCGTGGTCCGGGCGATGCGCCGCCGGGGCGTGATCGCCGAGGCCGAACGGGTCCCGCTGCCCTTGCCTCCTTCCTCGCCCGCGCGAAGCCGCTGGGCGATCACCGCGACCGCGGAGTTCGAGAACAGCGTGGTGACGGTTTCCACGCTGGGACAGGCGCCGGCGCTGGTCGGGCCGGAGCAGGGAGATCGCCTCGCGGAGCGGCTGTCGCGTTTCCTGGAACGCCGCGGCGCGCTCGATTCGAACATGGCGGAGCGGATGCTGCTCCCCTCGTTCCTCTGCGCGAGCGGCCTGGGCGCGCGCGCCGGCACTCCGCCGAGCTGCCATTACACGGCGAGCGAGGTGACCGGCTCGCTGCTCGAGCTGGCGACCATCGCCCGGCAGGCGCTGCCCGTCCGCGCGGTGGTCGACGGGGCCGAGGGCGAGGAGGGCGTGGTGGTGGTGGCGCCGCAGGCATGATCGCGCTCCTCTGCGCGGCCGTCTTCGACTTGATCCTCTCCGGCGGCCGCGTGATGGACGGCACCGGCGCGCCGTGGTTTCGCGCCGACGTCGGCATCCGCGCAGATACCATCGCCGCGATCGGCGATCTCTCGCAGAGCAAGGCCCGCCGGCGGGTCCGGCTCGGGGACCTCGCGCTCTCGCCCGGATTCATCGACCTGCTCGGCCAGAGCGAGCTGAACGCGCTGATCGATCCGCGGGAGGAATCGAAGGTGCGTCAGGGGATCACCACCGAGCTCACTGGCGAAGGCATCTCGCCCGCGCCGACGAATGCCGCCTGGATCCACGAGCAAGAGCCGTGGTTGCGCAAGTACCGGCTCAAGATCGACTGGACGGATCTCTCCGGCTACTTCCGCCGGCTGCAGAAGGCGCGGCCGAGCATCAATGAAGCCCTGCTGGTGGGAGCCGGCCAGGTGCGCGGGATCGTGCTCGGGTTCAAGGACGTCCAGCCCGACGACAAACAGCTGGCCCGGATGCAGAAGCTGGTGGACGCGGCGATGCGCCAGGGCGCCTTCGGCGTCTCGAGCGGGCTGATCTACCAGCCGGGGAGCTTCGCCAGGACCCCCGAGCTGATCGCGCTCGCGAAGATCGCGGCGAAGCACGGCGGCATCTACGCGACGCACATCCGGAGCGAGTCGAAGAAGATCGCCGATGCGCTGGAGGAGGCCTTCACCATCGCCCGCGAGGCCCGGGTACCGGTGGAGATCTGGCATCTCAAGATCTCGGGGCGCGCAAACTGGGGCCGGATGAAGGAGGTGATCGGCCGGATCGAGGCGGCGCGGGCCGCGGGACTCGACGTCACGGCCGACATGTATCCATGGATCGCGAGCGCGAACGGTCTCGACGCCTCGATTCCGGACTGGGCCCACGAAGGCGGGGTGGACGCGATGGTCGCGCGCATCCGCGATCCGGCGCAGCGCGCGAAGATGATCCGGGAGATCGATCCGGAGCTGCACGCCGAGGACATCCTGCTCCTCTCCGCCGTGAACCCGGAGGTGAAGAAACTCGTCGGCAAGCGGCTGGATGCGGCGGCCCGCGATCTGGGAAAGACGCCCGCGGAGGCCTTGGTCGATCTGGTGGCGATGGACCGGGCCAACGTCGGCGTGGCCCGGTTCGGAATGAGCGAGGAGGACGTGCGGCTGGGACTCTCGCAGCCGTGGGTGGCGATGGATACGGACTACGGCGCGATGGCGATCGACGGGCCGTTCGCCGCCGAAGGGAGCGCGCACCCGCGCGCCTTCGCCAGCACGGCCCGGATCCTCGGGCACTACGCGCGCGACGAGCGTCTCTTCAGCATGGAAGAGGCGGTGCGGAAGATGACCTCGCTCCCTGCGCGGCGGCTGGGCCTGCAGGACCGCGGGCTCATCCGCGTGGGCATGAAAGCGGATCTGGTCGCGTTCGATCCCGCCACGGTGCGCGATACCGCCACTTTCGAGAAGCCGATGGCCTACCCGGAGGGAATCCCCTACGTGGTGGTGAACGGAAAGATCGTGCTGGACAACGGCAAGCGCACGAAGGAACGGCCAGGGAGGCCGCTCCGGCACTTGCCTTGACTTGACCCCCGCTGCCGCGCACATTCCGGCGCCCAATGGCGGTGACGGCGGAACAGGTGCTATCGGCGCTCAAGGACCTCAAGGACCCCTCGTCCGGCCGGACGATGTCCGAGCTGGGGTATTTCAAGCACCCGGAGATCCTCGACGGCGGCGGCGTGCGCGTGCGCGTCGAGCTCCCCACGCCGGCCTCTCCGCACAAGGCGCGGATCGAAGAGGCGGTGCGGGCGATGCTCTCGCCCCTGCAGCTTCCCCGCGTGGAGGTGGCCTTCGGCGCCAACGTGCGCCCTTCACCGGGCAAGCAGAACAACCCGAACGATCTCGTTCCGTCGGTGAAGAACGTGGTGCTGGTGGGCTCCGGCAAGGGCGGTGTCGGCAAGAGCACCGTCTCGGCGAACGTGGCGGTTGCGCTGGCGAATCTAGGCTGCAAAGTCGGGCTGCTGGATGCGGACATCTATGGCCCTTCGATGCCGCTGATGATGGGCCTGTTCGGCGCGAGGCCCACCAGCGACGACGGCAAACGGGTGCTTCCGCTCAGCGCTTTCGGAGTG
>MNFJ01000009.1 GCA_001918155.1 Deltaproteobacteria bacterium 13_1_40CM_4_68_19 | reverse complement strand
CTTCGGCATCCAGGTGATCGTCGGCGATCCCGGCGCCTTCGACCCGGCGAAGCAGAAGATCTTCGGCGCGCTCCTCCAGTATCCGGCGACGGACGGCGGGATCCGCGACCCGCGCCCGTTCATCGAGAAGGTGCATGCGAACGACGGTCTGGTCGCGATCGCCGCCGACATCCTCGGCCTGACCCTGCTCACGCCGCCGGGCGAGCTGGGCGCGGATTGCGCCGTCGGATCCACCCAGCGATTCGGCGTGCCGCTCGGATATGGAGGGCCGCACGCCGCCTACTTCGCCACCAGGGACGAATACGTCCGCCACATGCCGGGGCGGATCATCGGAGTATCGGTCGACGCGCAGGGCCACACCGCGCTGCGCATGGCGCTGCAGACGCGCGAGCAGCACATCCGCCGCGAGAAGGCGACCAGCAACATCTGCACCGCTCAGGCGCTGCTGGCGATCATCTCCGCGATGTACGCCGTCTATCACGGACCCAAGGGCCTGAAGGCGATCGCCCAGCACGTGCACGGCCTGACCGCGCAGCTGGCGCGCGGGCTCGCGCGGCTCGGGTACCGGCTGCGGCACGAGGAATTCTTCGACACGGTGGCGGTGGAGGTCGATGCGGGGCGGATCGGGAGCATCTTCGCGGCAGCCGAAGCGAAGAAGATCAACTTCCGCCGGATCGACGGGCGCACCATCGGGGTCGCGCTCGACGAGACCACCACGCCCGATGACGTGCGCGACGTCCTGGCCGCGTTCGCCGGGGCGCGCACCGTCCCCGACACGGACGCCGAGGAGGTCCGGCTGCCGCGCGCGCTCCTGCGGCAGAGCGCGTACCTCGGTCATCCCGTCTTCAACACGCACCACAGCGAGACCGAGATGCTGCGCTACATGCGCCTGCTCGAGTCCCGCGATCTCTCCCTCACCCGCAGCATGATCCCGCTCGGCTCCTGCACCATGAAGCTGAACGCGACGGCCGAGATGGTGCCCATCACCTGGCCGGGGTTCTCCCGGATGCATCCGTTCGCTCCGCGCGCGCAGGCCGCGGGATACGCGCAGATCTTCCAGGAGCTGGAGGCGATGCTCTCCGAGATCACCGGTTTCCCCGGCGTCTCGCTCCAGCCCAACTCCGGCGCGCAAGGCGAGTACGCGGGACTGCAAGTGATCAAGGCGCACCACGAGGCGCGCGGCGAGGGGCACCGCAACGTCTGCCTGATCCCGCAGTCGGCGCACGGCACCAATCCGGCGTCGGCGGCGATGGTGAACTACCGGATCGTGGTGGTGAAGACCGACGAGAACGGCAACGTGGACGTCGGCGACCTGGAGGCGAAGGCGGCGCAGAACGCGAAGAACCTCGCCGCGCTGATGATCACCTATCCATCGACGCACGGGGTGTTCGAGGAGGAGATCCGCCGGATCTGCGACATCGTGCACCGCTACGGTGGCCAGGTCTACATGGACGGCGCCAACATGAACGCACAGGTCGGCCTCTGCCGGCCCGGCGACTTCGGACCCGACGTCTGCCACCTCAACCTGCACAAGACGTTCTGCATCCCGCACGGCGGCGGCGGCCCGGGCATGGGCCCCATCTGCGTCGCGCGACATCTGGTCCCCTATCTGCCCGGCCATCCGGTGGTGCGCACCGGCGGCGAGAAAGCCATCGGGCCCGTCTCCGCCGCGCCGTGGGGAAGCGCCAGCATCCTTCTCATCTCCTGGGCGTACATCAAGATGATGGGCGCGCAGGGGCTGACGCAGGCGACGAAGGTCGCAATCCTGACCGCGAACTACGTGGCGAGGCGACTCGATGAGCACTTCCCGGTGCTCTACAAAGGGAAGAACGGGTTCGTCGCACACGAATGCATCGTCGATCTGCGCAAGGTGAAGCGCGACGCGGGCATCGAGGTCGACGACGTCGCCAAGCGCCTCATGGACTACGGCTTCCACGCGCCCACCACCTCGTTCCCGGTGATCGGCACGCTGATGATCGAGCCCACCGAGAGCGAGCCCAAGGCGGAGCTGGATCGATTCTGCGAAGCGATGATCGGCATCCGGCGGGAGATCCGCGAGATCGAATCCGGCAAGGCGCCGCGCGACCAGAACGTGCTCAAGGGCGCGCCCCACACCGCCGAGGTCCTCACCGCGGACGTCTGGGATCGTCCGTACTCCCGACAGCACGCCGCATACCCCGCGAAATGGGTGCGCGAGCACAAGTTCTGGCCGGCGGTCGGGCGGCTGAACAATGTGTACGGCGACAAGAACCTGCTCTGCTCCTGCCCTCCCCTCGAGGCCTATCGCTGATATGCTTTGCGGCGATGGCCGCAGAGGAGCTCACGGCGTTCCTCGCGAAGACGTCGTTCTTCGGCGGGTTGACCCCCGAGGTGGTGGGGGCCGTCGCCGGGATGCTGAAGGAGAAGCGCGTCTCCGCGGGCGAGCAGCTCTTCGCCGAGGGCGACAAGGGAAAGTCGATGTACATCGTGCGCGAGGGCGCGCTGATCATGAAGCGCCACTGCAGCGGCGGAACGGACGCGCGGCTGCTGATGATGCGCCCCGGAGCATTCTTCGGCGTCACCTCGCTGATCGAGATGGAGCCGCGCCCGTTCTCCTGCTGCGCGGAGAAGGATTCGCTTCTCTACGAGCTGACGAATCTCGACCTCTACAAGCTCTACAAGAGCGACACGAAGACCTACATCCTCCTCTTGCAGAACATCGCCCGCGAGCTGTGCCGGCGTTTGCGCAAGGCCGGAGAGCGGATCGCCGCGCTGGAGGATGCGCTTCACGCCGCGGCCGGGAAGCAGGGGTAGGAGCGGGAAAACGTTCGCGAATCTTGGGCGTCTTTTGTTCCTGCTGGCGATATTCGCCGGGGGTGCCGGGCTTGGTCCGGGCGGGACGATCGTCGGACTCCTGGTGATGCAGTTGCCAAGAGAGCAGTCGAGATGTGGAGGGAGCCGCGCGCTTGATCGCAGCGCCGGCCGATTTCGGCCACGCGCGACTTTTCTATTTTGCACATCTGACGCGCCGCGCTATCAATAGCTTGCATTTTGCGAAACTGGCCCCGCCGGCTCAGGGGCTGGCCCGCATAATGCACCGCCCTGAATCAAAAGTTGCATTTACTACAGTCGAACGGCGATGCTGCGTCTCTATGCTGGACGAGGGACTGCGCTCGCTCATCGCGCTGCACGGCGTTGGCGAGACCCGTACTGGCGGAATCCTCATCGTCGATGATGAGAAGCCCAACCTGACAGTCCTGCGCAATTTCCTCGAAGCGGGCTATCGCGTTTACGAGGCGCAGGCCGGCAACGAAGCGCTCGCGATCGCCAGGACCACCGCGCTCGACGTCATCATCGCCGACCAGCGCATGCCGGAAATGACCGGCGTCGAGCTGCTGGAGAAGCTGCGCGATTTCAAGCCCGACGTGGCCGGGATCATCCTCACGGGCTTCACCGATCCCCCCGCTCTCATCTCCGCCATCAACCGCGCCCGTGTGTTCCGCTTCCTGAAGAAGCCCTGGCAACCGGACAATTTCCTCGAAGCGGGCTATCGCGTTTACGAGGCGCAGGCCGGCAACGAAGCGCTCGCGATCGCCAGGACCACCGCGCTCGACGTCATCATCGCCGACCAGCGCATGCCGGAAATGACCGGCGTCGAGCTGCTGGAGAAGCTGCGCGATTTCAAGCCCGACGTGGCCGGGATCATCCTCACGGGCTTCACCGATCCCCCCGCTCTCATCTCCGCCATCAACCGCGCCCGTGTGTTCCGCTTCCTGAAGAAGCCCTGGCAACCGGACGACATCCTCGAAGCGGTGCGGCAGGCGAGCGAGCACGTCTACCAGACGCGCGCCATCCAGCGCCTGGTCGCCCTGCTCGCCAAGCGCACGGACGAATTGGACGCGAGCCTGGTGCAGATCCGCCGCACGCAGTCCCATCTCCTCCATCTGGAGCGCCTGGGGACGATGGGAAAGCTCGCGGCGGGCGTCGTGCACGACCTGCGGAACCTCATGGTCAGCCTCGGCTACGTCGAGAGCGTGCTGCAGCAGCGCAGCGTCGCGCCCGACGTGCTCGAGAGCGTGCAGGTGGGAATGCAGGGCGTCGGCAACCTGATCCACACCCTCGAGGCGATGCACCAGTTCGCGCGCGGCGGGATCCTCAACATCCAGAAATCGATCCTGCAGCCTTCGCTCGTCGTGCACGATGCGCTGGCCATCGCGCGCATGGACATGGGCTTCCGCGCCCACAAGGTGGCGGTGAACATCGAGGAAGGCCTGCCGCCGGTCCACGGCGATCGCCAGAAGCTCACCCAGGTGCTGGTGAACCTGGTGCGCAACGCCGTCCAGGCCACCGCCCAATGGCGGCAGATCGGCGTCGAGGCGTCGCGCAAGAACGGGCACGTGGTCTTCGCCGTGGAGGACGAGGGGCCCGGCGTGTCGCCGGACATGAAAGAAAACCTCTTCAAGCCCTTCGTGAGCAGCAAAGGCGAAGGGGGCATGGGTATGGGGCTTTACATGGCCAAGTTGATCGTCGATTCGCATCAGGGAGAGATCGCCGTGCTCGACCGGCCGCAAGGCGGCGCGCGGTTCGAGGTGCGCTTGCAGCCTGCGGAGGAACCCCGTTGACGGTCCCACTGCACCGCGTCCGAAACTATGAAGAACTGGAAGGCGCACAGGGACGCGAGGTCTTCTTCCGTCCAGAGCGTTATCGCGCGAAGGACCTGGTCCCGCTGCGCTCGGAGGTGATGATCACCGTCGCAGGCAGCGAGCGGATGTGCCCGCTGCTCGACCTCTCCGAAAACGGCGCCGCGTTCGAATGGCCGAGCGCTCTCGTGCCCGCTATCGGCGACCGCTTCGGATCCCTGAGCGTCCGATTCGACTCGCACGAGTCCTACCGCGGAGAGGCGCGCGTGGGCTCCGTGCGCGAGATCGACGGTGCCACCATCGTCGGCATCTCGTTCGAGGGGCGCCTCGTCTCCATCGACGAAGTGCTCGAGCTGCGCGCCATCAAGACCTTCATCGGCCACCGCGCCGGCCGGCCCGCCTGGCGGGTGGCGGGACACGATCGATGCAAGATGCTGGTCTCGGAGCTACGCCTGTCGCTCGAGGACGCGGAGCGACAGCTTCGGACCATGGAGACCGAGCTGCCGTGGCACGTGGTGCACGGCGAGTCAACGCCCGCGCGCGAGGAGCTCGAGCGCACGATCCGCTCGCAGATCGCCAGCGCGATGGTGAGCGCGACCGAGGAGATCGACCGCCTGGTCCGGACGATCCCGGCCGAGGACATCCCGGCAATCCGCGAGTACTCGCGGCGCCATCTGGACGATTTCCTCCTTCAAGCGCCGGCGGCCCGGCGGGCCTTCCAGAAGCCGTTCGGGTATCCCGGCGACTACGAAGTGATGCGCTTCCTCTACGAACGGCCGTTCGAGGGATCGACGCTCTTCGCCAAGACGATGTCGCTGGTGGTCGACGAGATGGCCGCCAGCCGGGCGGTGCGTTGTCGCAAGGACCTGATCAAGAACCGGCTGAAGCTCCGGCTGCAGCACCGCTCGACTCCGCTGCGCGTGCTCGCCATCGCGGGAGGTCCCGCCCAGGAGCTGTGTGAGTTGCTCTCCGAGACGCCCCGGCTTGCGGCCCCGCTCGACGTCGTGCTGTTCGATCAGGACAAGGGCGCGCTCGCGTACGCGTACCGCCGCCTGCAGCCGCTCACGGACAACCGCGGGGGTCCCGCCGTCCGGATCACGTACTTGCACGAATCGATCAAGCGGCTGCTGCGCGATCGAATGCTCTTCGACGATTTCGGGAAGTTCGATCTGATCTACTCCGCCGGCCTGTTCGACTACCTGCGCGCGCCGACGGCCGTGCAGCTCGCCCGCGACTTCTACTCGCGCCTGGAGGCGGGAGGGCAGCTGATCATCGCCAACATGGTGCCGGAAAACCCCAGCCGCTGGTTCATGGAGCATCACCTGGACTGGCCCCTGCTCTATCGCACCCGCGACGAGCTGCTGGACATCGGACGGCGGGCTTGCGCCGACGCGGCGCTGCAGATCCTCGAAGAGGAAAGCCACGTGAACCCGTTCCTCGAATTCTCCAGGAATTGATGCTGGACCCGGGCGCCGCATTCGAGGCCCGCTGGAAGCAGTGGCTGGTCGAGCGCAACCGCCGGGGAATGCAGGTCCTGCTCTGGACGGCGTTGGTTCTGTACCCCGGATTCGGCGCGCTCGATTACATGCTCGCTCCTCGCGAGGCCCTTCCGTTCCTCTGGACGACGCGGGCGATCTTCGTCGCCCTGACCATCGCCTTCCTCGTCCTCGTCAACCGTCCGATCTTCGCGCGCCATCCGAACTTCTTCAGCGCCGGATACGTCGTGGCGGCCGCGAGCGGCATCAGCCTGATGACGACATTTCTCGGCGGCCTCTCCTCGCCGTACTACGCCGGCCTCTCGCTCGTCAGCGTCGCGACGGGCCTGATCGTGGTCTGGCGCCCTCAGGTCGTGATGGTGGAAGCGGCGCTGCTCCTGATGTCGTTCATCATTCCCAACGCGCTGCTGCATCGCGTCGGCGCCCCGAGCATTGCGGCGTCCAATCTCATGTTCCTGATCGGCGTGACGTTCGTCGCGGCGTTGGGACAGATCGTGCACTACCGATCGCAGAAGGAGATGCTCGCGAGCCAGGTGCGGCTGGAGGACACCAAGGCGTCGCTGGAACGAGCCCACAACGAGCTCAAGGCGCTGGACAGCTTCAAGTCGCAGCTGTTCGCCAACATCACGCACGAGTTCAAGACACCGCTGGCGATGGTGCTGGCCCCGCTCGAGCTGATCCTGCAGGGCGAGATGGGAGAGCTACCCTCCGCGCACCGGTCGACGTTCGACTCCATGTTCCGCAGCGGCCTCAAGCTGCTGAAGATGATCGGCGATCTGCTCGATCTCTCGCGTCTCGAGGAATCCAAGCTCCGCCTGAAGATCGCCGAGCACGACCTCGCCGAGTATCTGCGCGGGCTCGTGTCCCAGGTGGAGCCGTTGGCCCAGCGCAAGGGGATCGAGCTGATCCTACGGGTCGACGCGAAGTCCACGATGGTCTGGTGCGACCTGGAGCGGATCGAGCGCGTCTTCCTGAACCTCCTCTCCAACGCGACCAAGTTCACCCACCAGGGCGGCCACGTGCAGGTGGTGGTCCGCGACGCCGGAACCTTGCTGGAAGTGGTCGTCCGGGACGACGGTCCCGGCTTTCCGCCCGAGAAGGCCGATCGGATCTTCGAGCGCTTCTACCAGGTGGACATGGGCGGGACGCGGCGCTACGGCGGCACGGGCATCGGGCTGGCGCTGGCGAAGGAAATCGTCGAGCTGCATGGGGGACGCATCTGGGCGGAATCGAGCGGCGGGGCCCGGTTCACCGTGGAGCTACCGCGGGACCGGGACCATTTCCGGCCCGAGGTCCTCGAGCGTCGCGGCCCGGCCCGCGACGTGCCGGAAGGGCACCGGGCGAACGACCGCGGCCTGATGGACTTCGCGGTGCAGATGGCGGCGCGGGACGAGTACCGGCTGCTGGACATCGCCGAGGCGACCGAGCGCCGCGTCTCCGTCCGCGATGAGGACGAAGACCACAAACCCTACGTGGCCCTGGTGGTGGACGACATTCCGGACATCATCCGGCTGGTGCACAACTCGCTGCGGGCGCACTTCAAGGTCATCTCCGCCGAGGACGGCATCAAGGGTCTGGAGATGGCACTGCGCGAGCGGCCCTCGCTGGTGATCGCCGATCTGATGATGCCCGGCATCGACGGCCTGGAGCTGACGCGGAGGCTGCGCGGCAGCGACGAGACGCGCCACATCCCGGTCCTGATGCTCACGGCGAAAGGAGATCTAGAGGACCGCATGGTGGGCCTGGAGACCGGCGTGTCGGCGTATCTGGCGAAGCCCTTCTCGCCGCGCGAGCTCCTCACCACTGCCCGGGCGCTGGTGCATGCGCAGGAGACCACCGCGGACATCGTGCTCACGCAGCGCATGGACTCGCTGGAAATCGTGGCCGGCGGCCTCGCGCACGAGATCAACAACCCCCTCAACTACCTGAAGAACGCGCTCGCCCGGGTCCGCATGGACGTCGAAGCGCTCGTCGCCGGAAAGCTCCCACCGGAGGAGCTGCCGCGCGCCGAGAAGCGCATGCGCGAGCTGTTCGATCTCGCCGAGAGCGGAATCCGCCGCATCGGCGCCACCGTCGAGCTGATGACCAGCTACAGCAAGGCCGGGTACTCGCGGCAGCTGCGGCCGCACGACGTGTTCACGGCCGTCCGCGAAGTGGTCTCGCTGGTGTTGCCCGCGACCGGGCGCGCCGTCCGGGTGGAGCTGGATTTGAACGGCGACGGCACGTTGGAATGCGTCCCGGAGGAGTTCAACCAGGTGATCTCGAACCTGGTGCAGAACGCGATCGAGGCCTGTCCGGAGACCGGCGGCCTCGTGCGCGTGCGCGGGCTCCACGAGGGAGAGAACTTGCTCCTTGCGGTGAAGGACAACGGCCCCGGCATCCGTCCGGAGGATGCACAGAGGATCTTCACCCCGTTCTTCACCACCAAGGGACCGGGGCGAGGGATGGGGATGGGGCTCACCATCGTCTGGCGCGTGGTGCAGAGTCTCGGCGGGACGCTGGAGGCGAGGCCCGGGCCCGGCGCGGAGTTCGTGTTGCGGGTGCCGCGCAAGCAGTCGCGGCTTCGGGCGGTGAGTTAGCCGGCGCTCACGGATCAAGCGCGCGCTTTCGGGGACAGCAGGGCGACCTTGTTCCGGGCCGACAAGATCTGCTGCCGCAGCACCTCCGCCTGCCGCGCCACGTCCTCCATCTCCTTCTCCTGCGCGACGCGCGCGATGTCGGCCGCCTCGTCGGCGATCCTCTGCATGCGCGACTGCACCTCGTCGACCGCCGAAGACCCGGCCTGGAGCGCTTCCTGCACCTCCTTCGCCATGCGGCCGAGCCCCGCCATCCGCTGCAGCACCTCGGTGAACTCCTTGCGCCTGCCTGCGATCTCCTCCGCGCGGTTCATCAACGCAGCCGCATCGCTCTCCTGCTTCTGCCGGGTGACGGAGACGGCCGCGACGAGCTCCTGGACATGCGCGTTGATCTTGTCCTGGCTCTCCGCCGCCCGCGTCAGCGCTTCCGTCGCCCGTACCAGGTTCTTCTCCGTGTTGAGCTTGAGCCGGCCGGCCTGATCGGCCAGTTCCGCGAACCGGCGCAGCTCGCGATCGAGCGCCAGCGCCGCCTCCGACAGATCGCTCGGCTTGTCCGGGCGCTCCACGTCACCCGCCGCAGGAGTGCGTGGGGGTGGCGAGATAGGTCGCCAGACCCGGGCAGCTCGCCGTATGGAACTCGCCGCTGATCTGCTCGCCCGTCTCGAGCCCGATGGTATACGTGCCCGCGTAGCCGCTGGCCGATACCGACGTCAGCTTCACCGCGCCGGAGGTCGCGACCGCGGACTGCTCGGGCACCTCGGCGCAGGACCCGTTCACGCCGAAGCGCACCACGGCGAGATGCGCGGGCGGGATTCCGAATGTTCCGGCAGGATTGAATACATCGAAGCTCCCGGGCTGCGAGGGCGCGGTGGCCGAGAACGATGACCGGTCGACGTCCGCGACCATGATGACCAGGGCCTCCCCGTTCTTCGGCTCCGTGTTCGCGGTCAGCTTCGCGCACACGCCCGACACGTCGCTCAACACGATGGCGGCGACGTCTGCCGAGATGGCGCCCAGGGAGACACGCGCGGGCGAAGAGACGGCGTCCACCGGTTTCATCGGCTGGCCGCGCACCACTCCATTCAAGGTCGCGCTGGAGCTGCCGCTGCCGCTTCCGCAGGCGAGGCCGAAGGCCAGCAATCCGGCGGCAGCGATCCGCAACATGCGCATCACATACCCGCGGCGGCCCGGGCGCGCAATCCGGCGCGCTCCAGCGCGAAGTCGACCACGCGCGCCTCCAGCGAATCCCCGGTCAGAGCGTCGATCTCTACCAGTCCCGTCGGACTGGTGACGTTCACTTCGGTCAGCTTG
>MNFJ01000050.1 GCA_001918155.1 Deltaproteobacteria bacterium 13_1_40CM_4_68_19 | reverse complement strand
TTGAAGGTCGTCGTCCGCAGCGGATAGTGCTCGAACGCGCGCACCTCGCTGCCCCCGGCGTCGACCGCGTCCCAGAAGTAGCGCGTCATCTCGTCGCCGTAGGCGGAGTCGGGCTGCAGGATGCCGAAGCTCTTTGCGTTCAGCTTCTTCTGCGCGTACTCGGCCACCGCCTTGGCCTGCGCGTTGGAGGTGGGCATGTCGCGGAAGATGTACTCGCCGAGCGAGGTGAGGCCGTCGGCGCGCGAGAGAGAGATCATCGGCACGCCGAGTTGCTGCGCGCGGGTGGCGGCGGCGAGCCCCTCGGCGATACCGAGCGGCCCGAGGACGGCGATGGCTCCCTTCTGCGCGAGCTGTTCCACGGCTTCGGCGGCGACGTCCGGCTCGCCCCTGCTATCCACCACCTCCACCTGCACCTTGCCGCGCCCCTGCAGATCGAGCGTCAGCGCGATTCCATTCAACGCCTGATCGGCGAATCCCTTCAGGTCTCCCGTGAGGGGCAGCACGATGCCGACGAGATTCGGCCGCAGCGGGGACCCTTGCGCCGCCTGCTGCACCGTGCGAGCGCCGTCGTCATACGCGCCGCCCGCGGAGAGGACGTCGCGGGCGAGTTCCTCGGCGTGCGAGCGATCGCCGGTGTGGAGCTGGATGCGCGCGAGCTTGAGCGCCGCGGCCGGCCAGGCCGGAGACTTGCGGTCCAGATCGGAGACGAGCCTGGCGATGTCCGGCGCCGGCGCCGCTTCAACCGCCCGCTCGTACTGCTTCAGGCGCGGCTCGCGCTCCGCGCCGCTCGCAGTCTCGAGGGCCCGCGCGCCCCAGCGCATCGCTTCCCCCCACTGCCCGTTTCGCGCATACGACTCGGCCAGCGCCGCCGCCGCCTGGTTCTTGTCCTGCTCGCTCATCTGCGAAGGATCGACCGGGGGAAGAGGAGGAGCGGGTTGTCCGAGCTTCGCCTGGATGGCCGCCAGCTCGACGACGGCAGAATTCTTGAACGGGGAGGTCGGCCGGCGTTCCAGGAAGTCCTGCAGCGCGACCTGCGCTTCCTGCAGCTTGTTCGCTTTCGCGAGCGCCTGACCATGGCGGAAGAGGGCCTCGTCGAGCAGATCGCTGTCCCGGTAGCGCTGGATGAACGTGGCGAACTGCTGGGCCGCGAGGTCGTACTTGCCGGCGTCGAACGACGCTTTGGCGACGCCGAGCTCGATGCCTGCTCCCTCTTCGTAGGGAACCTGGCGCCCGTTGACCATCACGGTGCGCGAGGGCGCGCAGGCGAGCAGCAGCAAGAGGACCGCGGTCGTCCGCTTCATGGCGATGCCTTGTACCGCGTTCCGGTCCCTCGCGCCGCAACGAGCGTGGCTGCGTCTACAACTCCTGCACGTACGCGCCCTTCGGCGGCGCGAAATGGAACAGCGAATCGGGCAGGCCCTGATCGATCTTCGCCTCGCTGAAGACGATCTGGTTCACGTCTCCCTGGGAGTTGGTGACGACGCTCGCGAGCACCTGACCGTCCTTCGCGACCACGAAGAGGAGCTTCTGGATGCCTGCCGCGGGCTTGAGGGGCGTCAGCTCCAGCGCGTCGCCCTGCGGCAGTCCAGCCGGCGTGGGCACCGATTTTGGCGAGAACTCCTTGAGCAGGTTCCCCTTGCCCCAGAGGAAGGTGAAGGCGCTGCCCAGCTGCTCGCCGCCGAAGTCGCGCTTGACCTGCGCTTCCTGATCGTCGGGGCGCCAGATCCACAGCGTCCGCCCCTCGATGTAGAGCGTGCGCCGGTCCGGATTGGCGTAGTCCCAGCGCACCAGTCCGGGCTTCTTGACCTGCACGACACCCTCGGAGTCCTCGGTGCGCCCGATCGCCACGTACGTGTAATGCTGCCGGAAGCTGGCGGAGAAGTCCTTGCTGTGCGCGTAGAAGGCCTGCACGCGCTGGGCGAGGGCGCGGCCAGGATCCTTGGCGGGCACGGCGAGGAGGAGGGCGAGGAGGAGGGCGGCCATGGTGCTTGGACTCGCGTCAGGGACGGGGCTTCATCCGCCGGGCGAGCTTGGCCGCCAGCAAGGTGAACCGGTCGCGCAGTTGAACGCGCGCTTCCTCCGGAAGATCTCCCGGCCGTCCGAGCAGGCGGCGGCGCGCGGTCGCAAGATGTGCCAGCGCGATGCCGGCGGCGACCGACACGTTGAAGCTCTGGGTGAATCCGGCCATCGGAATGCGGAACGTGCCGGTGCAGGCCGCGAGAGTCTCGGGCGATGGACCCTCGTGCTCGTTGCCGAACACCAGGGCCATGGGACGGTCGGCGGGCAATTCGCTGTAGAGCCGTGCCGCTCGATCGAGATGCCCGGCCCATACCGCGAAGCCGCTCTCGCGGAGCCGCCTCGCGGCCAGTGCGCCGCTCGCGTGCGTCTCGACGTCGAGCCACTTGTGAGCGTCCTGCGTCACGCGGCGGTGCGCGAGGCCGTCGGCGGCCTGGTGGGCGACGAGGTGCACTCGCGCGAGCCCCAGTCCCTCTGCCGTGCGCAGGACGGCGGCGGTGTTGTGCGGATCGAGCAGGCGGTCGAGCACGACGGTGACGCTCTGCAGGCGCGCCTCGACCACGGACTCGATGCGCGCCTTGCGCTCCGCGGTGAGCAGCGACCAGTAGAAACGGGCGGGCGCGTGTGCGGCTTCGCCGTCGCGCTCGTCCCCGCGCAGGACGTCTTCCGTGAGCCCGCGAGGACCGAGCAGGTCCGCCGGATCGACCGGCGTGACCGGTCCTACCCATGGCCGTGGCGGGCGGCGGCGGCTCAAGTCCGGCGGCCCCTCGATCGTCTCACCTTGGCCGGAGCGCGCGCGACGCGGGCACGTGAATCGAGCTCGCGCTCGTCTTCCATCGCCGCGACGATGGGCGCGCCGTTGCCGGGAACGATCGGATGCGCATCGCGCTCGAGCGGCGCCGGCAACGGCGCCGAATCCAGTACCCGCATGGTCGCGTCGAGGAGCTCGTCCAGCCCTTCGCCGGTCGCTCCCGAGACGAGATGGACGTCGATCTTGCGCCGCTTCAGCTTCTTGCGCAGCGCTTGCGCCCGCTCATCGGCTTCGGGAATGTCGATCTTGTTCGCGGCGACGATCTGCGCCTTGCGGCGCAGCGCCGGGTCGAACAGCTCCAACTCGCGGTTGATCGCGTCGAAGTCAGCGGCCAGGTCGCGATCCTGCGAAGCGTCGATCAGATGGATGATCGCCCGGCACCGCGCCATGTGCTTGAGAAACCGGTGGCCGAGCCCGGCGCCGCGATGCGCCCCCTCGATGAGCCCCGGCAGATCGGAGAGGACGAAGCTGCGGCCATCCCGGTATTGCACGACGCCGAGGTGGGGCTGCAGCGTCGTGAACGGATAGTCGGCGATCTTCGGCTTCGCGCGCGAGAGCCGCGAGACCAGAGTGCTCTTGCCGGCGTTCGGAAAGCCCACCAACCCCACGTCCGCGAGCAGCCGCAGCTCGAGGCGGACCCGCTTCTCCTCGCCCTCGGTCCCTGGCTGCGCGAAACGCGGCGCCTGCAGGGTAGAGGTGGCGAAGTTCATGTTTCCCAGGCCGCCCCTTCCGCCTTTCGCGAGCACCCAGCGGCGCCCCTTCTCGCGCAGATCGGCGAGCACTTCCGCGGTCAAGACGTCACGCACCAGCGTTCCCGGCGGCACCTTCAGCACCAGCTCCGGCGCGGCGTGACCGTTCTGGTCGCGGCCGCGACCCGGCTCGCCGCTCTTCGCCCGGTACTCCCGCTTGAAGCGGAAGTCGAGCAGCGTCGTCAGTCTCTCGTCGGTCTCGAGCACGATGTCGCCGCCGTTCCCCCCGTCGCCGCCCGAAGGACCGCCGCGCGGGACGAACTTCTCCCGCCGGAAGGCGACGGCCCCGGCGCCACCGTCGCCCGCCTTCACGAAGATTTCCGCTTCGTCGATGAACTGCATGGCGATCCGGTGCCCGCGATGGTCCCGCCGCCCAGGACTACGGCGCGGCCTCGATATCCAGGCCGGGTATTGAAATGAGCTACGCTTGCGCTTGCGCCTTCACGGGCTCGACGTGCACGTACACGCGGTCGCCGCGGCCCTTCTGGTACTTCACGGTGCCTTCGACCACCGCGTAGAGCGTGAAATCCCGGCCCATCTCGACCCCGCGGCCGGCGTGCACGCGGGTGCCGACCTGTCGCACGAGGATGTTCCCCGGCACCACGGCCTCGCCTCCGAAGACCTTGATGCCCCGGTGCTGTCCCGGAGAGTCGCGCCCGTTGCGAGAAGAACCCTGACCCTTCTTGTGCGCCATGTCTTTGATCCCTTCGACACCGGTAGAGCCTGAAAACGTAGTCGCTAAGCGACTAGCCGGAGATGCCCGTGATGCGCAGCTCCGTGTACGGCTGGCGGTGGCCGCGGATGCGGTCCCAGCCTTCCTCCTGCGTGCGGAAGTGCCAGAGCTTGCGGTGCTTGCCGTGCGAGACCACCTCGGCCTGCACGCGGGCGCCCGAGACCAGCGGCTCCCCCAGCTTCACCTCGGCGCCCTCGCCGACCAGCAGCACTTCGAGATCGACCTTCGCGCCCACGTCCTGCGCGAGCTTCTCCACCTTTAGGAGGTCGCCTTCCTTGACGCGGTACTGTTTTCCGCCTGTCCTGACCACTGCGTACATCGGAAATCTCCTCGCTTTCCGGCTTGGGACCGGCCCGGCAGGCAGGGTGATCCCGCCGCCGGGCGCGGAAAGGAACGCGCGATCTAGCGGGTCCAGGTGCCAGAGTCAAGCTATCGCGCTTCGGGCAGGTTTTCCTACCCGGCCGCCAGCGCCGGAACGCTTCGCTCGTACGGGGCGCGCGCGACGCCGCGTTCGGTGACGATGGCGGAGATATAGCGCGCCGGCGTCACGTCGAAAGCGGGGTTGAACACCTGCACGCCATCGGCGGCGACGCGCGAGCCGGCAAGGTGTGTCACCTCGGCCGGCGGGCGCTCCTCGATGGGAATGTCGCCGCCGCTCTGCGCGCGCAAGTCGATGGTGCTGGTCGGCGCGGCGACGAAGAACGGCACCGAAGCCGCCTGGGCGGCGAGCGCCAGGGGATAGGTCCCGATCTTGTTGGCCGTATCGCCGTTGCGCGCGATCCGGTCGGCGCCGACCACCACGCATCCGACCTTGCCGCTTCCCAGCAGCGACGCCGCGGCGCCGTCGGGCAGGATCGTGACTGGGATCCCGTCCTGCAGGAGCTCCCAAGCAGTCAGGCGGGCGCCCTGCAACCACGGCCGCGTCTCGTCTGCGAAGACGGCGCACTTCTTTCCCGCCTCCAGCGCCGCCCGGACCACGCCAAGGGCAGTTCCGTACCCGGCGGTTGCCAGCCCGCCCGCGTTGCAATGAGTGAGGATCCCCCTGCCATCGGGGACCAGCGCCGCGCCGTGGCGTCCGATCGCCTTGCAAGCGGCGAGGTCCTCCGCGAGCAACCGGTCCGCCTCGGCCTTCAACGTCTCGAACGTGCGCGGCTGGACAGCCGAGAGACGCTCGACCGCCCAGCGCAGATTGACGGCAGTGGGGCGGGAATCGAGCAGCGTGCTCCGTGCCTGCGCGAAGTCCTCGCCGGACGTCGTGGCCAGCGCCAGCCCGTACGCAGCCGCGCACCCGATGGCGGGCGCGCCGCGCACCACCATGTCCCGGATGGCTTGGGCCGTCTCGCGCCCAGAGCGGACGATCACGATTTCGGCCCGCGCGGGCAGTTGGCGCTGATCGAGCAGATGCAAGGCGCCGTCCTCGAACCACAGGGTCCGGAAGCTCATCGCAGCGGCAGCTCCAGGCAGAGTGCGCCCGCAGTCGGCGTCGCGGAATACGGCGGGATCTCCCGGAATCCCATCGACCGGTAGAGCGCGACAGCCTCCTCCATCCTCTCCGCGATGGTGTCGAGCACGACACGCGAGAACCCGAGCTCGCGGGCCTGCGATACCGCCGCTTGCGCGAGGGCACGCCCTGCGCCGCTGCCGCGCGCTGCCGGCCGCACGTAGAGCCGCTTCATCTCAGCGGTCGACGCGTCCACGGGGCGCAGAGCGACGCAACCTCGTCCAGGCGCGAGCAAAAGGGCTCCCCGGGGCGGCGCATACGCTCCCGGCAACGTCGCGAGCTCCGCGTCGAATCCCTGGAAGCAGGGCGTGAATCCGAACGAGCTCCAGTACTCCGCGAACAGCGAACGCACCTCCTCGAGCTGAGGTCCGGGCCGGTCGACACGGGCGAGCTGCATGGGCGCCATTCTAGAACACATCTCGTGACCCGCGCTGGCATGGGTTCACGCTCAAGAGTAGCCGCTGCTAGTCCCGCTTGCGTCGCGTTGCCCTCACGGCCAGCCAGCCGAGCACGGTCGCGAGAAGGGCGGGACCACCGAGCGAGGCGAACAGCATCATTCCCTCGCGCGCCGCCTGCTCGATCAGATGGGGCCGGCGCGCTCCGCCGGGCGTGACCAGCGTCGTCGAGGTGCGCAGCACGATGTCCTTGACCGCGAATCCGAGCGTCACCCAGGCGACGATGAGCGAAAGGAGCAGCAGCCACTTGAGCCAGCGGCGCGTCGCGGTCGGCGAAGAGAAGGCGACCGCGCCCGCGAGGGCGAGCGAGGTCAGGAGGAAGGTGGCGAAGAGCGCCGGCACGGGAGGAGACTACTTCGCCTTCCGCGGGCCGTCCGCTTCGCCGACAAGCCGTGCTGCGCGGTTCGCGCTACCCAAGTTTCTTCTTGAACAGGGCGTTGAGGGCGCCGGGGTTGCCTTTTCCCTTCAGCTCCTTCATCGCCTGGCCGACGAAGAAACCGAGCAGGTTGGTCTTGCCGGCCTTGTACTTCTCGACCTCGGCGGGAGTGCGCGCGATCACCGCGTCGACCACAACCTCGAGCGCGGCGGTATCGGAGACCTGGGCCAGGCCCTTGCGCTCGACGATCTTCTCCGGCGCCTCTCCGGTGCGGATCAATTCGGCCAGCACCTCCTTGGCGGCGGTCGAGGAGATGGCGCCGGAGTCCTGCAGCTTCCACACCGCGGGGACGAGCGCGGGGTCGAACTTCAGCGCGCCGAGGTCGGCCTCCTTCTCGTTCACCGCGCGGGCCAGCTCGCCGACCACGAACAGGGCTGCGCGCTTCGCGTCCCCGCCGATGCGCCGGTGCACCTCGACCAGGCGGGGGTCGCCGACGATGGTGCGCGCGTCCGCAGCCGAAACGCCGGCGGCGGTGAGCGCTTCCACGACTTCCTGCGGCAGCTTCGGAACGGTGACGCTGTCGAGCAGTTCGCGGGAGACGAGCAGCGGAGGGAGGTCCGGCTCGGGAAAATACCGGTAGTCGTGCGCCTCTTCCTTGCTGCGCATCGCGCGCGTGACGCCTTTCTCGTTGTCGAAGAGCCGCGTCTCCTGCAGCACCTTTCCGCCGCCCTCGATCAGCTCGACCTGCCGCGCGATCTCGTACTCGATCGCCTGCCGCACGAATCGGAAGGAGTTGATGTTCTTCAGCTCGACGCGCGTCCCGAGCTTGCTCTCGCCCTTGCGGCGCACGCTCACGTTCGCGTCGCAGCGGAACGAGCCCTCCTCGAGGTTGCCGTCGTTGATCCCGAGGTAGATCAGGCTGAGCCGCAGCGCCTTGAGATACTCGCTCGCCTCTTCCGCCGAGCGCAGCTCGGGCTTTCCGACGATCTCGATCAGGGGCACGCCGGACCGGTTGAGGTCGACCTCGCTGCCGCCCTCCGCATGGATGTTCTTGCCGGCGTCCTCCTCCAGATGGATGCGCTCGAGGCCGATCCTTCCCAGCCCGGGCACCGGCACCGCGCCGCCCGAGCAGATGGGAAGCTCGTACTGCGAGATCTGGTAGCCCTTCGGCAGGTCCGGATAGAAGTAATTCTTCCGCGCCCAGATGCTGCGTTCAGCGATCCTGCAGCCGAAGGCCTTGCCAGCCTTGATCGCCATCTCCACCGCACCGCTGTTCAGCGCGGGCAAGGCGCCGGGCAACCCGAGGCAGACGGGGCAGACCTGCGTGTTCGGCGGCGCCCCGAACTGCGTCGAGCAACCGCAGAAGATCTTCGACCGCGTCAGGAGCTGCGCGTGGACTTCCAGGCCGATGACCGGCTCGAAATCCGCGACGGCCATGGCTAGCGGTCCTCCACGATCGGCGGCAACCGGTGCTCCGCCGGCTCCGCCGCGCGCGCCATGCGCAGCAGCGTCTCTTCGTCGAATGGCTTGCCGATCAACTGCAGGCCGACGGGCAGCCCTTTCGAGTCGAATCCGCAGGGGACCGAGATTCCGGGCAGCCCGGCCAGGTTCACGGGGACGGTGTAGACGTCGCTCAGGTACATCGCGAGCGGATCGTCCAGCTTCTCGCCGAGCCGGAACGCGGTGGTCGGACTGGTCGGCGAAACCACCGCGTCCACGGTGGCGAATGCCTGATCGAAATCGCGGCGGATCAGCGTCCGCACTTTCTGCGCGCGCAGGTAGTACGCGTCGTAGTAGCCGGCGCTCAGGGCATACGTTCCGAGCATGATCCGGCGCTTCACCTCGGCGCCGAATCCCTCTGCCCGCGTCTTCTCGTACATCTCCAGCAGCTGGCCAGCCCGTGCGCGGTAGCCGTAGCGGACCCCGTCGTAGCGCGCCAGGTTCGAAGAAGCCTCCGCGGTGGCGACGATGTAATAAGTCGCGATCGCGTGCGGCGAATTCGGCAGCGAGATGTCGCGCACTTCGCAGCCCAGCCCGCGCAGCCTTTCGATCCCCGCGCGCACGGCATGCTCGACCTCCGGCGCGACGCCTTCGCCGAAGTACTCGCGCGGCACGCCGAGGCGCAGGCCGCGGACGTCCCGGCCGAGCGCGGCCGCGTAGTCGGGCACCGGACGCCGCGACGAGGTCTGGTCGTTCTCGTCGTGGCCGGCGACGGCCGAGAGCAGGTACGCCACGCCGCGCACGTCCTGCGCGAAGGGGCCCACCTGGTCGAGCGAGCTGGCGAATGCGATCACGCCGTACCGCGAGACGCGCCCGTAGGTCGGCTTCATGCCGACGCACCCGACCATGGCCGCAGGCTGGCGGATCGACCCGCCGGTGTCGGTCCCGAACGCGCCGGCCACCAGCCGCGCGGCCACTGCCGCCGCGCTCCCGCCCGAGGATCCGCCCGGCGTGCGCGACAGGTCCCATGGATTCATCGTGGGCCCGTAGGCGCTGTTCTCGGTGGACGAGCCCATGGCGAACTCGTCCATGTTCAGTTTGCCCACGATCACCGCGCCCGCCTGCTTCAGCTTGCGCACCACAGTGGCGTCGTAGGGAGGGACGTAGCCGCGCAGGATCTTCGAGCCGCAGGTCGTCTCCACCCCCTCCATGCAATAGATGTCCTTGAGGGCGATGGGGATGCCGTCCAGCGGCCCGGCGGGCTTGCGGTTCGCGCGGCGCTGCGCGGCCGCCTTGGCGGCGGCGTGCGCCTCGTTCTCGGTCAGGCGCAAGAACGCGTGCAGCTTCCCGTCGACCGCGCGGATGCGAGCGAGCGACGCCTCGAGCAGGGCCTGCGGCGAGACCCCGCCGGACGCGAGCGCGTCGGAGATCTGCGAGAGCGGCAACAGATCCGTCTTCACTCGATGATCCTGGGCACGACGAATGCCTTCCCGTCCTGCTGGGGGGCCTGGGCCAGCACCTTGTCCCGAGGCAGGCTCGGTCTCGGTTCGTCCTCCCGCAGGGGAATTCCGCCCACGGCGTCGCCCGCGAAGGTGAGCGGCTCCACGCCGCTGACGTCCACTCCCTGCAGCCGCTCGATGTACTCGAGCACGTGTCCGAGCTGCGCCGCGAAGCGCTCCTCTTCTTCCGGCGAGAGGGCCAGCCGGGCAAGGCGTGCCACGTGCCTCACCTGCGCGCGATCGATCGCCACTTCCAGCTCCTAGGGCTTGTTCGCCGACTTGAACCAGTTGAGCACGGCATCCATCACCCGGGCCGGCTCGGAGTGCGCGTGCAGGACATCCCAGGCGGTGTTGTCGAGGAACGCCCCTCCGCACGCCGGGCAATGCAGGATGCGCACGCCGGCCGCATCCTCCGGGACCATGAGAGCGCCGCACTGGGGACAGCGCCCCGCGTGCAGCGCGCGCAGGGCGTCCTTCTCGCTCTGCCTCAGCCGCTTCTGCTCTTCGTAGTGCAGTTGCCGCAAGCGCTCCGCGTTCTCGCGCGCGAAGTATTCGTCCTCGGTGTTGCTCGGTTTCTCGATGGTCATCTCGCGTCCCGTCCGGCTACTTCCGTTCCGCCGTGCCGCCGAGTTGCTCCAGGAGGGCCTGGGCCCGCTCGTGCTGCGGCGACAGGCGCAGGGTCTCCTTCAGCTCCGCGCGGGCGATGGCTTCGTCCTTGAGCGCGAGATGGGCGACGGCGAGCCGGTAATGGATTCGCGCGCTCTGCGGACTCGCCGCCAGCGCCGCCTTCAGCTTCGGGACCGCCTTCTCCGCGCCGTCGTCCTCCTGCGCCAGCGCCAGGCCCTGGATGAGCGCCGCGCGGGTTTCGTCCTTCACGTCCTTGAGATATCGGTTCATGCTCGAGGGTAGCCGCTTCGCGCGGTAGTAGTCCGCGAACGCGAGCTGCAGATCCTGCGAGTCCGGGTTGGCCTTCGCCGCCGGAGAGAGCAGGTCGAACGCCGACTTCACCTTCACCTTTGCCTGCGTCTGCAGCTGGGCGACGCGCGGATCGTCCGCGTTCTTCTCCGCGACGTGGCCCGCCTGATCGTTCAATGCGTCCGCCCACTGGATCTCGATGCGCGCCAGCGTCGCCGTCGCCTGCGGAAAGCGCACCCGCGGGCCGGCGACCTCGACTGCATCCCGCGCTTTCGTCTCCGCGCTGGCGATCGAGGCCAGCGAGTCCTTCTCCGCCTCCACCTCGGCGGAGGCCAGCGTCTCGATCGCGGCCGGCGGCGGGGCGCGCGGCGCGAGCCTTCGATACGCGATCAAGCCCGCTCCCACCACCAGCAGCAACGCAAGGCCGGCGGCGACGCCGATGATCAGCCCGCGCGGCGGAGCACGGTCGAACGTCCCCGGCTCGGGCGACGGCTCTTCGTCGGCGACGTCATGCTCTTCAGCTGGCGGTGCCGCCTCTGCCGGGGAAGCGCCCGACGCGATGAGATCCGGCGTGGTCGCATGCTCGGGTGCGCCGGCAGCGGGCTCGGCTGCGTCGTCCGCGAACGGTGGCGCGCCGCTGGGTGGCTCCGGCGTGGGAACGAGCGTCGGCACCGGCGCCGCCATCGGAATCGGTGCGGCGGTGGACGCGCTCCTGGCCTGAGGCTGCGGCGACCCGAAGACCAGGGTGGACCGCTGGCCGGAAACCGTGGCCGGCTTCGCGGCAGGAGGATTCGACCCCGGTGGAACGGGCGGTCGCGGCGTTTGAACCGCAGCCTGCGATTGGCCGAACGCCATGGGGGCGGCGGGTGCGGGTCCGGCGCCGGCGCCGGCGGCCTTGGGCCCCTTGGCAGGGGCGGCCGGTTGCTTCGCCAGCGCCGCCGGGACCCTCGCAGCCGGTGGCTGGCTGAACGCTGCGGTTGCGCTCGCGCCGGCTTGTGGACCCTTGTTCACGGCAATACCCGCAGCGGAGAGATTGGCGGCCGGGAACATCATCGTCCTGCCCGCCTCCTCCGGCGCCGGCGGCGCGGCGGGACCGGACGGGACTGCTTTCGCAGGCTGCGGGAGCGGCTTCGCCGGCGCGGAGGCCTTTGCTACAGGCGGCGCGGCGAAGATCGCCGTCGCGTTCATGTTCGGCGCTCTCGGGGTCGCGACCGGTCCGGGCGCCGGCGGCGAGATCTGCGCACCGGGAGCGCCGGGACGGGTCACCCTGAACGTGTTCTGGCACTTTCCGCACCGCATGGTGAGCCCTTGAGGGCCGATCCGGGCGTCATCGACGCGGTAGCGGGCCTGGCATTTGTCGCAGCGGACTTCCATCGATGCGTCTCCGAGCGAACGGTGACCTATAGGATTCGCAGGGTATCCTGTAAAGCGGCGGTATCAGACTCCCTCGCACCCGAAAAGTTGACGGAACAGGGGTGCCTCTTAGAGTCGGCCGGAGGCGTGCCGCCCGTAGGGGCAGGTGCGCTCGGAGGAGCGGATGGGGCGCAAGGGGAAGAACGGGTCGGCGCCGAAGGACGCCGGCTGGAAGAAGCCTGTCTTGGGGATCCTCCTGGCGGGTTGCGCGCTGGTTTCGGTCCTCGCGCTCTCGTCGTACCAGCCTCGAGGCGCCGCCGGAAACTGGGCGGGACCCGTCGGCTACGGACTCGCTGGATCGCTGCTGGAAACGGCGGGCATCGGCGCGTATGCATTCCTGATTTTCCTGCTGGCCATCGCTTGCGCGCTGCTCGTGGGCCGGCCGCGGCTCTCGTTCGCGCGGGCAGGGTCATGGCTCACCTTTTCGCTCTGTGCCATGGGGCTTCTGGACCTCCTGGTGCACGTGCGGATCCAGGGGCACGCGGCGGGCGGGGCAGCGGGCGCGATGCTCGCGGGCGTGGCGCGCTCGGCGCTCTCGGTTCCAGGGGCAGCCGTGCTTCTCTGCGCGGTCGCCGCCGCCGCGCTCGTCGTCGCCACTGATCTCTGGGCGCTGCACGCGGCGCGCGGCGCCGCCAGGCTCGGCGTCGCTGGAGGGGCCCTGGCCGTGCGCGGAGCCGCAGCGGCGATCGCGAAAGCGCGCACCGTATCGTTCCCTGACGAAGCGGATCTGCTCGCCGGGGACGACGGGCGCATCGTCGACCCGCGCCGCAACGCTGGCCTCGCGCTGGCGGCAGCTGCGGCCGACGAGCCGCCCGAAGATCCGCGCGAGCCGGTGGTCGCCGGCGGACGCCGCAAGTCCATGCCGGATCAGGTCGCCAGCGCCGTCCCATCCGAGCCTCCGGTGGCGACCGATCGCGCCATCGCTCCCGTGGAGAGCGCGCCGCCTCCGCAGATCGTCGAGCCGAAGACTTCGCTCAGGCCGCGCCAGTACTCCTTCCCGCCGGAGCCCCGGTCCGTCGAGCGCGCGGGCAGCTTCACCATGGCTCCCGGCCACAGCGCCTTCGTGCCGCCGCCCATCTCGATCCTCACCGGCGAGGCGTCGCCGGCCCTCCCGCTCGATCGCGACGGCCTGACCGCCACGGCGGAGAAGCTGCGCCAGAAGCTCGCCTCGTTCGGGATCCAGGGGCAGGTCACGCAGATTCGACCCGGCCCGGTGGTGACGATGTTCGAGTTCCTGCCCGCTGCCGGCATCAAGGTGAGCCGCATCGCCGGGCTGGCAGACGACCTGGCGATGGCGATGGAAGCGCTGCGCGTCCGCATCGTCGCGCCCATCCCCGGCAAGGGTGTCGTCGGCATCGAGGTGCCGAACAAGCAGCGCGAGACGGTGGTGCTGCGCGAGCTCGTCGAACAGGACGCGTTCCAGAAATCGCACAGCAAGCTGGCGATGTGCCTCGGCAAGGACATCGAAGGCATGCCTTACGTCGCCGACCTGGCGAAGATGCCTCATCTCTTGATCGCCGGCACCACGGGCTCCGGCAAGTCGGTGGCGGTCAACTCGATGATCGTCTCGATGCTGCTGCGGGCGACGCCGGAGGAAGTGCGCTTCCTGATGGTGGACCCGAAGATGCTCGAGCTCTCGGTCTACGAGGGCATTCCCCATCTGCTGTTGCCCGTGGTCACCGACGCGAAGAAGGCGGCGATGGCGCTGCGCTGGGGCGTCGAGGAGATGGAGCGGCGCTACCAGCTGCTCGCCGAGTGCGGAGTCCGCAACATCGCCAGCTTCAACAAGAAGGTGGAGAAGGAAGGGGACGGCGCGCGGCGCCCCCACCGGCCGCCGAGGGAGAAGCGCGTCGTCGATCTCACGCCGGCGCCGCCGGCGGAAACGATTCCATCCAATCCGGCGCCGTCGGCGGGCCCGCAGATCGTGGAACAAGCCGCGGCCCAGCAGCCGCTGAAGAAGCTTCCTTATCTCGTGATCATCATCGACGAGCTGGCGGATCTGATGATGGTCGCCTCGCGCGAGGTGGAGACGTACATCGCGCGGCTGGCGCAGATGGCCCGCGCGGCGGGAATCCACCTGATGGTCGCGACGCAGCGGCCCTCGACGGACGTGGTCACTGGCGTGATCAAAGCGAACTTCCCCTCGCGCATCTCCTTCCAGGTCGCCTCGCGACACGATTCCGCGACCATCATCAACTCCCCGGGGGCCGAGTACCTGCTCGGAATGGGGGACATGCTGATCCTGCCGCCCGGGACGTCCACCCTCACGCGCGTGCACGGTCCTTACGTGGACGAGAAGGAGATCCATGCCGTCGTGGACCACTGGAAAGCGCAGGGCGCACCGGTCTACGACCCGGACATCCTGCGGCCGCGCGCCGAGGACAGCGACGGGCTTGCGGTCGACGACGAGGGCCCGGACGAGCTCTACGACCAGGCCGTCGCCGCTCTGGCCGACATGCGTTTCGTCTCCATCTCGCTGCTGCAGCGCAAGCTGCGCGTGGGGTACAACCGCGCCGCCCGCATGATCGAGCGCATGGAACGGGATGGGATCGTCGGGCCGGCGGACGGCGCGAAGCCGCGCGAAGTGCTCATCCGGCCGCTGGGCGAAATGCCGGGCGCGGGGGCGTAGCTCCGGCCCGGAACCGCGGTTTCGGGCGGCGCGAAGTTGCCGACCTCACCCGCGAAAGCGGAAACGGCATTCGGGTATGGCGGTTCGGGAAGGTTGACATCCTCCGCGATCCTCACGTAGGAAACGGCGCGCGCCGGAGCGAAAGCGCCGCGCCGGACCCGGCAATTTCCGCCGGCCGTTTACCGAAGGAAGACGTCTCAAATGGCAACTGGAACTGTGAAGTGGTTCAACGATACGAAGGGGTTCGGCTTCATCACGCAGGACGGCGGTGGTGAGGACGTGTTCTGCCACCACACGGCCATCAAGGCCGACGGCTTCCGCACGCTTGCGGAGGGCCAGAAGGTGGAGTTCGACGTGGTGAAGGGTCCGAAAGGACTGCAGGCGCAGAACGTCCGCAAGCTCGCGTAACAACGGTTCCAGAAGAGCCGTTTGGGGCCCGGTCCTGAGAGGGACCGGGCCCTCGTTGTTTCCCGGCCTACCCCGACTTCCTCCGCGGTTCCGGCAATGCGGGTGCCGGCGGCGGATCGATGAAGCTGCTCGGGAGCAGGTTGAACGGAAGCAGCTTGAGCAGGATCGGCAGCAGCAGCATTCCTCCGGGCGCGGCGAAGATGGCGAGCGCCGGGATCGTCTTCGCCAGATCGATGAGCTGCTCGCGGATCTTGGTCTTCTCTTCGCCGGACAGGGTTCCGCCGGCGGCGGCCTTGGCCAGCAGCTCTCCAAGCTCGCGAGTCTCGCGGATCTCCTGGAGGAGCCGATCGAGGTTGTCCAGGACGGCCGCTTCCAGCCTGGTGGTGAGCGCGTGCGGCAGGCCCTCGGGCGCTTCGGCGAGCCGCAGAGCGGCCAGCGCGTCCTCGTGCTCGCGATAGAAATCGGAGACCTCGGCCTCGAGCCGCGCTAGTGCGGCGGCGTCCACGCCGACGGCCCGCGCCAGGCGCTCCACGAAGGCGAGCTCGGCGGCCTCCAAACGGCCGTCCACCAGCGCCGCGAGCAGCACCTGGGTGAGCATGAAGCGCCGCAGCGCTTCGCTGTGCAGCGCCGGGGCGATCTGCTCGACCTCCCGGGGATGCAGCAGCGCCCGGCGCAACACCCGAGCCTCGCGCACCGGCAATCGCTGCGAACGGATCACCTGCTCGAGGCCCTTCCTGGTCGCCTTTCCATCCTCCTGCGCAAGAGCGAGTCCGGCCAGGAGCTCGACCAGCAGCGCGCGCCAGCTCAGCGCGGCCTTCGTCGCCAGCACCGCCGCGCCCGGGCTGATCCGCGCATGCTCGAAGGCGGACAGCGCGATGGTTGCGCAGGTCCGCGCTTCGATGGCGCAGAGCCCGTTGTGCAGCGGCAGGCCGGCGAACGGGCCACGCGCCGCGAGGTAACGCCGGGACAGCCGCGCGGCGGTCTTGTCGGCGAGCTTCTCCAGCGGGTTGGGGACGGCCGTCGGATCGGCGAACAGTCGCGCCGCGGTTTCCACCTCGCCGCCGCCCGCGGCGAGCACCGCGAGAAGCTGCGCGCGCCGCGCCCGAACGCTGTGCTCGCCCGCAGCGCCGGGAAGGAACCACCGCGCGTGCGAGAGCGCCGCCGCTCTCGCGCAGAGCCGCACCAGCCCGGCCACGAAATGCGCGTATGCGCGGACACCGGGAGCCGCTTGCGGGTCGAGCTCGATCGCCGGATCCTGCGCGCCCGTGCCGTAGGCGAGGCCGCGCGCGCGCAGCATTTCCTCCAGCTCCGCGCGGCGCTCCTCGAGCGGCATCCTCTGCGGCGGGCACGCAGGCGGCTGTGCCGCCACCGCTCCGATCACCGCGAGCAGCCACTCCCCGCTGCCCACGGGCAGCTCGGCCTGGCGGCTCTGATGTAGCAGTCGGGCGATGGCGGGCTCCTCGCGAGTGATTGTAACAGGCGAGCGCCCCTCCGCCTCACCCCTACTTGGCCGCCTTGGCGCGCCGTTTCTCCTCCAGCGAGGCCGGCTGCGCCAGATCGGCAGGAATGCCCGCGGGCTGGTTCGGCCGCACGACGCCGAATTTCTCGTACAGCTTGCTTTCGACGTCGGCGAGGATCCCGGGATGGAGCTTGAGGAAGTCGCGCGCGTTCTCGCGGCCCTGGCCGATGCGCTCGCCGCCGTAGCTGAACCAGGCGCCGCTCTTCTCGACGATGTTGTTCTCCACCGCCAGATCGAGCAGGTCGCCTTCGCGGGAGATGCCCTGGCCGTAGAGGATGTCGAACTCGACCTCGCGGAACGGCGGAGCGACCTTGTTCTTCACCACCTTCACGCGCGTGCGGTTTCCGATCACCGTCTCGCCGTCCTTGATGGCGCCGACCCGGCGGATGTCGAGGCGTTGCGAGGCGTAGAACTTGAGCGCGTTGCCGCCGGTAGTGGTCTCGGGGTTTCCGAACATCACGCCGATCTTCATCCGGATCTGGTTGATGAAGATCACCGTGGCGTTCGCCTTGCTGATGGTGGCGGTGAGCTTGCGCAGCGCTTGCGACATGAGCCTCGCCTGCAGCCCCATGTGCTGGTCGCCCATCTCGCCTTCGAGTTCGGCGCGCGGCACCAGGGCCGCGACCGAGTCGATCACGATCAGGTCCACAGCGCCCGACCGCACCAGCATCTCGCAGATCTCCAGCGCCTGCTCGCCGGTGTCGGGCTGCGAGATCAGCAGGTCTTCCGTGCGGACCCCGAGCTTGCGCGCGTAGCCCACGTCGAGGGCGTGCTCGGCGTCGATGAATGCCGCGACGCCGCCGGCCTTCTGCGACTCGGCGACCATGTGCAGGGCCAGCGTCGTCTTGCCGCTCGACTCGGGGCCGTAGATCTCCACGATCCGGCCGCGCGGGATGCCGCCGACGCCGAGCGCCAGGTCGAGCGACACGCTCCCGGACGAGATGGCCGAGATGTCTTGCACCAGCGGTTCGTCGCTGCCGAGGCGCATGACGGCGCCCTTGCCGAACTGCTTCTCGATGGCAGATACAGCAAGCTCGATCGCCTTCTCTTTTTCCGGGTTCGCCACTCGTTCCCTCCGTTGGGGCCTACTGTACGCTTGTACAGAAGTATCTGACGCCCCGCAAGATGCCATGGGGGTCTGACACGAGACCCGTAAGGGCCAGTAACTCTTCAGATCAACCGCTTGCCGGTTGAAAGGAAGACGAAGCTCACTTTCCGGTGATGGCGAGGAGCTCGACGTCAAAGACCAGCGTGGCGCCGCCCGGGATGGTCGGCGGATGGCCGTGGTCGCCGTAGGCGATGTCGGAGGGGCAGACGAGATGCGCCTTCTCCCCGACCTTCATCTTCTGCACACCCTCGGTCCAGCACTTGATCACCTGGTTCAGGCCGAATTCGGCGGGCTGGCCGCGCTTGTACGAGGAATCGAAGACGGTGCCGTTGGTGAGGCGTCCTTCGTAGTTGACTTTCACTTTGTCGGTCGCCGCCGGGCTCGGACCGTCGCCCGGCGTCAGCGTCTTGTACACGACCCCGCTCGGGAGCTTGCTGGCGCCGGGCTCCTTCGCCGCTTTCTCCGCGTACTCGCGGCCAGTCACCTTCTCCTTGTCCGCTCCCGCCGAGGAGCGGGCCTGCGCGAAGGCGTTGATCTTCTCCATCTGCGACTCGGGCTCGACCTGCGCCTTCTTTCCGCTGGCGCCGTCGGAGAGACCGCGCTTGACGATCTCTAGCTCGTTCGGCTTCAGCGACATCGTCGCGAAGCTCCGGCTGCCCACGAGGTATCCGATGGCGTACAGCGACTTCTCGTCGTCGGTCTTCAGCGCCTGCGCGGAAGCGGAGAGCGAGAACGCAAGAGATACGGCCAGAGCGAGACGCATGAGAGACCTTTCTGGAGAAGGAGGACGAACTCTACGCTACTTCTCGACTTCCTGGGTGATCGCGATCAGCAGCTTGCCGGCCTTCTCGTCGCGGGGATCGACGCCGATGCCGCCGACCAGGATCGTCCCGCCGCGCTGGATGGAGTAGTCGGTGTGCAGCTTTCGCGAATGCTCGGGGTGCTCGCCGAGCAGCTCGAGATGGACCTTGATCCTGCCGTCGGCGTCGAGCTGGCGCGGGGTGACCAGCAAGCTGCGGCTGCCCGGCAGCTCGACCTCGGCGGCGTTCTTCCAGTCGAGATCGAAGGTGTGCATGTCGAGCAGCCGGTAGCTGCGGAAGCGGAATTGCTCGCCGAAGCTCTCCAGCTGGGGTGCGATCGCCTGCAGCTTCGGATCGGTCCCGGCGGGCGCCCGCGCATCGTTGGATGCGGCGATGGCACGCACCGTGATCCTCACGCGCCGTTCGGAGATCCCGGCGTCCGCCTGCGCCAGCAGCAGCGCGGCGGAAAGCAGCAACAGCTTCACTGTGGCACCGCGCGGTCGTCTGAAATCCAGATGACGGTGGTCTGCCGCGGCAGCTGCAGGACGGCGCCGTTGCGCGTACCGAAGTCCACCTCTTCGATCTGCGGTGAATTGTCCACGATCAGGCCAGCATCGTCCGTGCGGCCGGGGAAGAAGAGGACGGCCAGGGCCATGCAGGCCGCAACCGCGAGGCCCCCTGCGGCCGCCAAGGCGCGCCGGTGGGCCCACCACATCTCCCGCCCCCATACCGCAGCGCGCTGCGCGGCGCGCGAACGCTCCTCGCGCACCCGCGCCATCACGCGATCCGGCAGCCTCTTCAAGTCCAGTCCGCGGGCGCGAGCGACGACGGATTCGCGCACCGCCAGCGACAGCGCCGCGATCAGGGCGAGCCGATCGCGGCACGAGGCGCATCCGCAGGCATGCTCCTCGACCCAGGCGCGGTCGTCGTCCGCGAGCGCGCCGTCGTGCAGCGGCCCGAGCAGCGGCACGACCTCTTCGCAGCGCCTCATGGTTCCTCCTCCGGCTCCTTGCGAGTCGGGGCGTCTTCGCCGAGGTACTCGCGCAGCTTGCTCTGCATCTTCAGCCGCGCGTGGAAGAGGCGGCTCATCACCGTGCCTTTGCGGATCCCGAGGACTTTCGCCAGATCCTCATAGCTCAACCCCTCCACCTCGCGCAGCAGCAGGATCGCCCGGTGGTTCTCGGAGAGGCTCGCCAGCGCTTCCTCGATCCTGTCGCGCAGCTCGGCGTTCAGCGCCTGCCGCTGCGGACCCGCGAGCGCCGCGGACGGCGGATCCATGGCGGCTTCGATCTCCGCCTCGTCGCCCTGCTCGACATCGACGCGCTCGAGCCGTCCCTTGCGGCGTTGCGCGTCCAGACAGAGGTTCATCGCAATCCGGTACGTCCAGGTGAAGAACGACGAGTCGCCCTTGAAGGAGGGCAGGTAGCGATGGACCCTGACGAATGTCTCCTGCGCGATGTCCATGGCCTCGTCTGCGTCCTTCGTCATGGCGAGCGCCAGCTGGACGACCCGGCGCTGATACCGCTCCACCAGCGCACGAAAGGCTTGCGCGTCGCCGGTTTGCGCCGCTTTGACCAGCGTCCGATCGTCGCCCGCCCCTTTCGGACCCTCACTCATACCGACGCCTTGGACTGGGGCAAATTCACGCGGGTTCCGGATCTCGTGGCAACGTACCAGTCGGTACCATCGGGGAGGCGAGGGCTCGGCGGGAATCCTCGAACGGGCATCCTTGTCTAGACTTGTGTAATGCGGTTGTGACGGGCGCGAACTACAAGGAAAACCTCCGGATGCAGCTCGAGCAGAACATCCCCACGCTCGGCGGACTTGGCGAACCCCCGCAGCGGTCACGGCGGGAGCAGCTGGCGGCGGACGGCGAGCGCGCCCGCGGCGAGATCGGCTCGCTGCTGCGGAAGGCGCATTGGCGGGCGCTCGTGCTCGCGGCGGCACGAGCTGGGGCGCTGCTGCTCGCCGGGCTGTCCCTGGCGCTGCTCGCGGGGGCGCTGGTTGCGAGCGTGGATGGCGCGCTCGTGGCTCGCGGCATCGCCGGGTTGCTCTCGCTGGCGGCGGCGGGTGGGGTGGTGTGGTTCTCGCTGCGATCGCCGTTGCAGCGCGCCGTGATCCGCGCCCGCGATCCGCGGCTGCTCGCGCGCCTGATCGGCGGGCCGTCGGAGCTTCTCAGCAGCGTGGAGCTTTCTCGCGAGGAGCCCGCTGGAGTCTCGACCGAGCTGCTCTCGCTTCTGCACGTCCGCGCGGCCGCGGCGGCGCGCAAGATCGATCTGTCGCGCGCCCTGCCGGGCTCCTCGTTGCGGTGGCCGCTCCTGGCGCTGGCCGCGAGCGCGCTCATCTGGGCCATCGCGGCGTCTCTCGCCGCCCGCTACGTGTCGCGGGGCGTGGTCCGGCTCTGGGCGGGCGACAGCGGGGCGCCTCCGGTGGAGCTGTCGCCCATCGCCGGGGACCTCTCCGTGACCTACCTGTACCCGGCTTACACGGGCTTGCCGCCGCGCACCGAGGAGGGCACCGCCGGCGACCTGCGCGCCCCTCGCGGGACCGAAGTGCGCATCGCCGCGCGCGCGGATCGCGATCTGTCGCAGGCGTTCGCCCTGGTGAACGGCGCGGCAGTGAAGCTGGAGGCAACCGGCCCGGGCCATCGCCAGCTCGCCGGCACGTTTCCCCTCATGCAGGCCGGACAATGGAGCCTGCGGTTCGCGGACGCGCGCGGGCGCACCATCGCGCAGGGGCCCTCGCGCCCGATCGAGATCGTCGCCGATCAAGCGCCGCAGGTCACCATCGATGCGCCGAAACAGGCGGTGCTGGAGGTGGACCCGCAAGGCCGCGTGCAGATCGGCTGGTCCGCAGCCGACGATTACGGGCTCACGGAGGTGGCACTGCTCTGGCAGCGCGCGGGCGCCAAGGAAGAGCGCGTGGTCCTGCAGACGCCGGCGTCGGCGGCCCGGAGGTTGCGCGGCGCGTACACCTGGGAGATCGCGCCCCTGCGCCTGCGGGCGGGCGATCGCGTCAGCTACCATCTCGAGGCAAAGGACAATGACGCCGTCGACGGGCAGCAGCGAGGCGTCTCCGCCACGCAGGCCATCAAGGTGTTCTCCGCCGCCGAGCACAGCCGCGAGTCCCTGATCCGTGCGCAGGCACTATGGGAGCGGCTGGTGGCGCTTCTCGGCGATCGCCTGGAAGAGAAGCCGCCGCCCGCCGAGGTGGACGCTGCTGCGCAGTGGTACGCGCAGACCGCGCAGAAAGACCGTGACGCCCGCGCCCTGTCGCAGGAGCTGTACACGGTAGGCAGCGAACTGCTCAAGGACAAGCTGTCCCCGAAGGCCCTGGGCCGCGCGCTCCGTTACGCCTCGACCGGCCTCGGCCCGGCGGTGCACCGCACGAGCCTGGCCCGTGCGCCGCTCTCGCGAGGAGCGTCGGCGCGCGACGGCACGGTCCGGGCTTTCAACGGCGCGCTGCAGGCGGAGATCCGCGAGGAGGAGAAGGACGTCCTCTATCTGGAGGACCTGCTCGATCGCTCGCGCCTGGACGCGATGCAGGAGCTCGGCAAGGAGCTCGCCGCGTCCCGCCGCGAGCTCTCACGGCTGGCGGAGAAGCTGCGCAAGGCGCAGGACGAGGACACCAAGCGCGAGCTGCTCGCCGAAGTGGAGCGGCTGCGCGAGCGGATCCAGGATCTCATGTCCCGGATGGCCGAGCTGGCGA
>MNFJ01000148.1 GCA_001918155.1 Deltaproteobacteria bacterium 13_1_40CM_4_68_19 | reverse complement strand
CCTATCGGCTTCGCCTGGAAACCCTCGAGGAACACCCGAGGCGTCTCGCGTTCGACGTGCGAGCGCTCGACGGGGCCGCGTTCCCGCCCGATTGGACGAGGCGGAGGCACACCGAGATCGTGCTCATGCCCGGGGCCCGCGTCGAGGTGCTCATCCAGCGCTGCGGGCAAGGAACCGACGCATCGAGCCCCGACTGCGTCGATCCCTCGCGCCGGGTCGAAGCGCGGCTGCGCACGGCGGGAATCGCGACCGGCGTCGATGCGGACAGCGGCGATCAGTGGCCTCCGGTGGACCTGGCCTCGGTCGTCTTCGAGGCGGCGCCGGGACGTTCGCGCGCGATCATTCCGTCACTTCACGCGCCGGGCTCCGGTCCGGCCACCCCTGAGAGAGAACCGTCCTCTCCGGCGCCTGCGAGCAAGGTTTCCACGCCGTTGCGCTCTGCAGAATCGGCGACCTGCGACTACCGCCGCTACCAGGCGGGCCCGGCCGAGTTCAGGGTCGATTCCAACCTGGTCCGCCTGATCCGGTTCAACAACAGGGACTTCGGCGAGCAGGGAGGCGAGCTGTTCGGGATCCACGTCGAGAATTTCCGGATGCTGGACCAGGCCGGAAGATCGATCGCGGTGGCCGATCTGCTCGCGGAGGGACGCGTCGCCCGGCCCGAGAGTCAGACGTCCGCAATCGGTTCGATCTCGCTCGAGGATCCATGCTGGAGAACAGCCACCGGCGAGCACGCAGATCCCGCGCAGTTCGCCAGGTTCTATCCCGCGTTCAAGATGGACGGCGATCCGAACCTGACGGCTGCCCATGGGGAGCAGGAATACTGGCTGCTCGTCAACGACAGCGACGAGTGCCACAACTTCCACATCCACCAGACGAAGTTCGTCGTCCTCGATGCCGATTTCTCCGCGGGCGGGCGGCCGTCCGCCGCTCAATGCCTCGGCGATCGAGGGCTGGCCCCACCGATCAACCGGAACGTGCTGCACGACAACTACCCGCTCCTGCCGGGAGCGCGCGTGTTCTTGATGATCCGCTTCGACGCAGCCAAGCTCGGCCGGTTCGTGTTCCACTGCCACATCCTCGAGCACGAGGACAAGGGGATGATGGCCACCATCGGGGTCGTCGACCGCCCGCCCTGATCACTCACCCGTACCGGGCCTGGCCACCGCCGCGCCGGCGAGCACGACCGGAAGCGACCAGGCCCAAGGTCCCATGAGCGAGAGCGCCGCCGCGCCCAGGACGCAACCCGCGAAGAAGCCGACGACGAGCTTCGAAGTCTTCTTCAGGCGCTCATCGGCGCCTTCCGTGAGAGGGTGCTTCCCCGAAAGCGTGTCCAGCAGCGACAGCACGGAGTTCGTCAGGTTGCCGGTCATCACGGCCGTGGAAGGCGCGCCGGGCACGCCGAGGCGCAAGAGAGCGAACTGACACGCCATGGCGCAGACCGCGATCATCGCAGTGAAGGAAGCAACCCTTCCCTGCGGATGGGCGACGGGATCCGAGATCGCGCTGCAGATCAGCACGCCGGAGAGCAGAGCGAAGTGCACCAGGAGTAGCGGCCGCACCAGGGCCGGACCCCGTCTTCGGGTCGCTTCCGCGATCAGCCACATCGCGGCGAGCGCCACCATGAAGACGGGAACAGCCAGGATCTGGGCCAAGCTGAGCGGTCCGCCGCGCACGAGCAGCGCCGCGATCGTGACCAGGTTCCCGGTGATGTGGGCGGTGAAGAGGTTGCCCAGCGTCAAATATCCCATCACCTCGACGATTCCCGCGATCACGCTGAGGAACGGCGGAAGCCAGTCGTCACTCGAGATCACGGCTTCACCAGGCGATCGATGGCGATCTTCGGAATGATGAGGCCAAAGCTCATCGCGAGAATGATGTCGAGGGCGGTCGCGCCGGCCGCGACCGTTGCTCCCAGATGCTGCACGGCGGTGCTCGAGCCGCTGGCGAGTTGCTGGAGGCCGCTCGCCATCCTGAAGAGATAGACGCCCGGGATCATCGACACCACCGAGGCGAAGCCGATCGCCGCGAACGGCATGTGACGGCGGCGAGCGACTGGAGCGAGGACCAGGCCGACGAGCAGACAGGCGACGAATGCGCCGGTGGCCACATCGGCGCCAACCACCGCCAGCGTCCACCACCTCAAAGCATGAGCCAGCATTCCGACCGCGACCGGCCAGCCCAGCATGCGCAGCGGCGTCGAGAAGAAGATGCTGTAGGCGGCGACGGCGACACCGGCGGCGGGCACGTCGAGCCAGAGGGGTATGGATCTGCCGGGCACCTCCACCGGCAAGGGAACGCCGAAAATGCCCAGTCCAAGGAGGAGGCCGGCTGTGATCGCCACGATGACCAGCCCGGCGTAGACCAGCCGGGAGGCCCCGAGATGAATGCGCAGTGCGGCGAGATCGATCATGCCGTTGAGCACGTGCGGCCCGGGCACCAGGATCATGCATGGGCAGATCGCGACGAGACGCAGCGGCGAGCTGAGCTGATTCCGGACCGCCAGGGCGCCAATCACGCCCGCGAGCAGCGCCGCGCCGAGTGGCTGCAGGAGCGGGTTCGTGGAGTACCGCGCCAAGGTGCGACGCAAGACGGCGCCTGCCGCGGCGCTGGCGACGATGAGCGCGACCGCGGGTGCATGCTGCACGCCGAAGATGACCGACAGAGCAGCAGCGCCGGCCGCAGCCGCGAGCGTGAACAACCAGGTGGGCGCCGGTGGCGCGCGCGCGATGGCCCTGATCGTCTCCATGGCGGCGGCTGGGGCAAGCCGGCCGACGGTGAACTCGTCGATGGCCCGCACGGCTGACGCCACGCGATCCATGTCGATGCCGGTGGGATCGGCCGCAGCCACGGAGACCAATCCGTCATCCGCGGACTCGATCTGCAGCTCTCCCCAACGAGGGAGGATGCTGGCGCGCAGACCGAAGTGATTGGCTAGCCGATCGGCCGCCGCCAGCGTGTCGTCCGTCGACTCGCCGTTGACGTGCAATACCCGGGTGAAGGCGAGAACGAGATCCGAGGGAGCCCGGGAGGTCGCTGGAAGGTCCCGGCGTTCAGGCACCGGTTGCCACATACGGTCTCACCATCTTCTTCGGGTCGACGACGCGGTCGAATTCGGCCTCCGTGACGAATCCCAATTGCAAGGCGGCGGCCTTGAGCGTGAGATCATCTCGCGCGGAATCAAGTCCTTGCCGATGCTGAAATGCTCGAGCGAACGCTGCGTCTGAGCACCCCACAGCTTGTCCGCAGGGACATCGACCACACCAAGGCTATCCGTTTCTCTTCGCATCTCCGTCATCTGATACCCTCCCATTCGTCGTTCGCTGCCGCGAGGCATAAGCGCCGCGGCCAGGAAAGTCTCTAGTACGTTGGTATCTACCGAGCCCTTCGTAAGGAGGGCCGGCTCCGCCTGCGTGGCGCCTTCGCGCGCGGACCGGCATACAATCGCCCTGTGGACGGCGCGCTCCAGACAGTTGACCCGAGGCGGCGGCACACTCTCGGCATCCTGGTGATGGGCGGAATCGCCTTGCTGCAGATCGCCAGCGAATTTCTCGGGACCCACGACCTCGCGCGCGTCCTCTCCAAGACCGTCGCGCTCCTCGTCGGATTGCCGCTGCTCGTCGTTTGCTCGTTCGCTCTCTTCGGCTGGTCCTCGCGAAAGGGCCTCGGCCTGCTCGGTCCCCTGTTCGCAGGGGCCGTCGTGGCCGGCCTTTTCTTCGCTGGGCTGCTCGAGACAACGCGGGCCGCCACTTTTTCGCTGACCTCGGTGCGGCCGGGCTCGGGGCCCTACAGTCAATGGGACGTGCTTCGCGTGGGATTCACGATGGGGCTGACCTACTTCGCCCTCTGGGCGTTGCTGTTCGTCCTGCCCGTGGTGGCGGAGAGCGCGCGCGTTCGCGGGCTCGAGGCGGACAAACTTCGCACCCTGGCCGAGCTGGCCCAGCTCCGCTCCCATCTGGAGCCGCACTTCCTCCTCAACACGCTCAACGCCATCGCCGGGCTGGTGACCGAGGATCCGCGCCAGGCCCGCAGGCTGCTGGGCAATCTCGGCGACCTGCTGCGCGATTCGATGGCTCCCGGGGCGGAGATGGAGACGCTCGACGCGCAGATCGAATGGCTGCGCCGGTACGCGCAGATCCTCGAGACGCGGCACGACGGACACCTCATGTTCCACTGGGAGATCGGCGACGGCACGCCGCGCGCGCTGCTGCCGCGGCTCCTCTTGCAGCCGCTGGTCGAAAACGCGGTGAAGCATGGCGCGCTGATGCGCGTCGGCGGCGGCGAGATCACCGTGCGAACCCAGCTCGACGGCTCCAGGCTGGTCTGCACCGTCGAGGACAACGGGCCCGGCGTCCCGAAAGGATCGACCCGGCCCGGCGCGTTCGGGCTCGTGTCCGTGCGCCGCCGGCTCGCCTTGCGGTACGCGGAGGCGGGCACCTTGCGGCTCGAGTCCTCTCCCGCCGGGACCCGATCCATCGTCGAACTTCCTCTCGAGTTGGGGGCCTCGTCATGAGTGAAGCGAACCTGCTCAAAACGTTGGTGCTCGAAGACGAGTGGCCGACGCGGAACTATCTGGTCAAGTTGATCGAGGACACGCATCGCGCGGAGGTGATCGGCGCCGTGGCCACTCTCGAAGAGGCGCGCGAGGCGATGAAGGGTTCGCCGCTCGACGTCATCTTCGTCGACGTCCAGCTGGCCGCCACCGGCGATGCGCGCACGGGCTTGGATCTGATCCGCTCGATGGCTCGCGAGACATCGGCGCCGATGTTCGTGCTCGCGACGGCCTCCGCAGAGCACAGCCTGGAAGCGTTCGACCTCGGCGTCGTCGACTACATCCTGAAGCCCTATACCGAGGACCGTGTCGAGCAGTGCCTCAAGCGGCTTCTCGACCGCCGCCCGTCGCGAGCGCATGGACCGCGCCGCGTGGTGGCGCGGCGAAAGAAGAGCCTCGTCTTCCTCGACCCGGACAGCATCTGGGCATTCGAGGCCGCGGATCGCCTCACGTTCGTGCACTCGCCCGAGGGCAGGTTCGACATCGATCTCTCGTTGGCCGCGATCGAGGCGTCGTTCGGCCGCGCGCTCTTTCGCGTGCACCGGAACTGGCTGATCAACCTGGCCTACGTCAAGGAGCTGGATCGCGACATCGGGGGCGCTACGCTGACGGTCGGCCGCGACATGGGACTGGAGGGGCGGAGCATCCAGGTGCCTGTCTCGCAGGACCGTTCCAAGGCGCTGCGGGACGCGCTGCTGGAAAACGCGACCGGCCTGCGCCGTCCGTAGGGCCGGCTCGACTCAGCCGGTGGCGGCCGCCGCCGTGGAATCCGGAACTTCAGTAGTGATTCGCCGCGATCGGATCCGCGACCGGGCCCGCCCACGGCGAGATCGCGGGGCTCGCGTTCTCCATCGCGCCGACTTCGCGGCGGTCGAACGCGCGGTCATGGGCACACGCGGCAACGCACAAGAGCAAGACGGCTGCGACGCTGCTTAGGCGCGAGCGCTTCGGCTTCATGACGACCTCCTTCACCGCCATGCAGGCTAGGGATCGGTCAGCGCTGCGGCTGCGAAATGCCGACCAGGGGCCGGTTGCTGCCGACGGACGCCGCAGCTTTCCTGAGAGCCTGTCGGTACAGTCTCTGCATGAAGATCGTCGTTCATGGAGACCCTTCATGACCCGCCTGCGCGCGCTGGTGCTCGAGGACGAATGGCCGGCTCGCAACTACCTGGTGCAGCTCATCGAGGCGACCCAACTCGCCGAAGTAGTCGGCGCGGTCGCCAGCGTCGGCGAGGCACGCGAGGTCCTGGCCGGGCTTGCGGTGGACGTGGTCTTCGTCGACGTTCAACTTTGCGGCGGCGAGAACGGCCTCGACCTCGTCGAGTCGACGGTCGCTGCGCACCCCGATGGCGCGCGGCCGGTGTTCGTGCTGGCGACGGCGTTCTGGCAGCATGCGAAGAAGGCCTGGGATCTGGGAGTGGTCGATTATCTGCTCAAGCCGTTCAGCGAGGAGCGCGTGGAGCAATGCCTGCGACGGATCCTCAGCCGCGGGCCGCCACCGCGCTCCGGAGCGCTTCGCGTGGTCGCGAGACACAAGCGAAGCCTCGTCTTCCTCGATCCCGCCGACATCTGGGCATTCGAAGCTTCCGATCGCTTGAGCTACGTACACTCCCGGCTGGGCAAGTTCGACGTCGATCTTTCGCTGGCCTCGATCGAGGCCTCGTTCGGCCGCTCGCTGATGCGCGTGCACCGCAACTGGCTGGTCAATCTCGACCTCGCGAAGGCGCTGGAACGCGAGGACGGCGAGACGACCTTGTTCGTCGGACCCTCTCTCGGCGATGAGAGCCAGGGCTTGCACATCCCCGTCTCACGCGATCGCGCAGCAGAAGTCCGGGCCGCCCTGCTCGCGAACGCCACCGGCCTGCGCCACTCTAGCTAGTTCCTGGGCAGCACGAGTTGTGCGCGTCCGGTGAAGAGGAGCCGACGGGCGAAGCCCACGGCGACCATCCCGGCCACCGCCGCCACCGCGACCAGCTGATAGAGGATCACGATCTGATACCGGACCGCCTGCTCGGGAGGCGTCCCGCTCACGATCTGCCCGGTCATCATCCCCGGGAGCGCCACCAGTCCCACCGTGAGCAGCCCGTTGATCGTCGGCAAGAGCGCGGCCCGCAGCGTCGCGCGCACCTGCCGCTCCAGCGCTTGCCGCGGCGTCGCGCCGAGAGCGAGGAGCGCTTCCACCTGGTCCGCCTCGCTGCGCGCCGAGGCAAAGATCCGCTCGAAGACCAGCGCAACCACGTTCATCGCGTTGGAGAGCATCATCCCGCTGATGGGAACCAGGTAGCGCGCCTCATACCAAGGGTGCAGCGGCACCACCGCCGCGAAGACGGGCACCACGGCGACCAAGGTGCCGGCGCCGATGGCGGCGATGGCCCGCGAAAAGAGCACCGTTCGCGGCGGCCCGTGCTCCACGCGCCGGGCCGCGGTCGCCCCAGCGACGCCAAGCATCACCGCCAGCAGCAAGACCACCCACGCCGGGTGCTCGTGGTTGAAGAGGAGGAGCAAGACATATCCGATGGCGATGAGCTGCGCGGCGCCGCGCAGTGCTCCCCAGACCAGGTCGCGCTCGAGCCCGAGGCGGCCGCGGCGCGAAAGCGCGATGGCCACCGCGATCAACGCGAGCGACAGCAAGAGTCGCGGCAAGGTGATGTGCGCGTAGCTCATGAATCGATCGCCAGCCGTCCGCGCTCGCAGCGGTAGAGCGTTCCGCCGAGGGCACGCGCGTGCGACTCCTCGTGTGTGACCATGACGACGGACAGGCCCCGCGCGCGCAGCTCGCGCAGCAGGGCGACGATGCGCTCACCCGCGTCGGGATCGAGCGCGGCGGTGGGCTCGTCGAGCAGCAGCACCTCCGGCTCATTGGCGAGCGCGCGGGCGAGGGCGACCCGCTGTTTTTCGCCGCCGGACAGCGTCCGCGCTTCGCGCTGCAGGATCGGCTCGTCGAGCCCCACGGCCCGGATCAATTCGCTCGCTCGCACATCGCTCAGCGATTTGCCGTGGACCTGCGGACCAGCCTCCAGGTTCCGCAGGACACTGCCCTCGAACATCGCGGGCTGCTGCGCGAGGAAGGCGACGCGAGTCCGGAACTGCGTCGGGGCGATCCGCTGCGCGTCGAGGCCGCCGAGCAGCACCGCGCCGGCATCGGGCTCGAGGAGGGTCGCGAGGGCCCGCGCAAACGTGCTCTTGCCGCTTCCGGAGGGACCCTGGATGGCGACGGCCTCTCCGGGCGGCACCAGGATCGACGCGCCGTCCAGGATCCTGCGATCCTCCCGCACCACCACGAGCTCCCGGGCCTCCAGGGTCGAGGTCATTTCGCGGCTGCCGCAGTCACTCGTGGCGTGGCCATGGTGGAACCTTACGGTCCGCGCGATCGCGCCGCCGGGAGATCCGACCGGCGCCGTCGTCGTGACGACGAACGACGAAGGAGTTTGTCGGATCCGGAATCCGCGAGCTCAGACGATCTTGCATCTGGGCCGCTCGGGAACTACGCAATTTCCTGGAGATCTGACATGCCCGACGAGGGAACGAGCTTGCACCTGGTGCACCCCGCCGAAGGAGCCGCCGAGCCCGCGCTCGCCGAAGCGACGCCCTGGGGCGACTCATTCCTCGCCAGACCGGCCGCGGGCGACCACATCGTGCAATTCTACGAGGACGAACAGTTCCTCTTCGACGCGGTCGCGCATTTCACTGGTGCCGGCCTGGCAGCCGGCGAACCGGTATTGATCGTCGCCACCAAGCCTCACCGCATGGCCTTCGCGCAGGTGCTGCGGCACAACGGCTGCCGGATCGAGGACGCCGTGGCTTCCGGTCTGCTGACGATGTTGGATGCTCACGAGATGCTGCTCCGCTTCATGGTCGGCAACGAGCTGGACGCCGAGCGGTTCTACTCCGTCCTCGGCGCGGTCATCCAGAGCAGCCGCCAGGGGCGGAGCCGGGCGCGCGTGCGGGTCTTCGGCGAGATGGTCGACCTGCTCTGGCGCGGCGGCAATCGCGCCGCCGCCATCCTGCTCGAGGAGCTGTGGAACGAGCTCGCGCGCCTGCATTCGTTCACGCTCCTCTGCGCCTACTCGATGGGCAATTTCTACATGCCCGGCGATGGCGAGCTGTTCGACAAGGTGTGCAGCCGCCATTCCCACGTCATTCCGGGCAACGAGAGGACCGCGCTGCGGTCGCTCGAGCACGAGGTCCAGCAGCGCAAGGAGTTGGAAGCCGCGCTGCGAGCGACGCTACGGCAGCGGACCGGCGCCATGCAGGAGCGAAACGCGCAGGACGCCGAGCGCTTTCGTCTCCTGGTGGAGAGCGTCAAGGACTACGCCATCTTCCTGCTGGACGTGGACGGCCGCGTCAGCTCCTGGAACGTCGGCGCCGAACGCATCAAGGGCTACCGCGCCGACGAGATCATCGGACAGCACTTCTCGCGCTTCTACCCGCCCGAGACCGCCGGCCGCTGCGCAGAGGAGCTGGAGATCGCCGCCCGTGAGGGGCGCTTCGAGGACGAGGGCTGGCGGGTACGCAAACACGGCAGCCGGTTCTGGGCCAACGCGATCATCAGCCGCATCCTCGGTCGCGACGGCAACCTGGTGGGTTTCGCGAAGGTGACGCGAGACCTGACGCACCGCCGCGCCCTCGACGAGGAGCGCATCGCGCGGGCCGCCCTGGAGCAATCCCTCGCCGAGCAGAAGAAGATCGACGAGCTGCGCGAGCAGCTGATCGGCATCGTCGGCCACGACCTGCGCTCGCCCCTCTCCTCCGTAGTGGTGGGCGCGGAGCTGATGCTCAAGCGCGGCATGCTCCACGACGCCGACGCGAAGGTGACCGCTCGCATCGCTCGCAGCGCGGAGCGAATGGCGAAGATCATCTCCCAGCTGCTCGACTTCACCAGATCGCGGCTCGGCGGAGGGATGCGGGTCGAGCCCCGGGAGACCGACCTCGCCGAGATCTGCGCCCAGGTGATCGCCGAAGTGGAGACGGTGCATCCCGACCGTGCGCTGAGCTTCGAGGCAGACTCCGACGTGCGCGGCGTCTGGGACCGCGAGCGCCTCGCGCAGGTGGTCTCGAACCTTGTGGGCAACGCCATTGCGCACGGCAAGGCCGACGGTGCCGTCAGCGTCGTGCTGCGCGACGAGGGCGACAGCGTCACCCTGTTCGTTCACAACGAGGGTCCGGCCATCCCTGCCGAGGTGCTGCCGGCGATCTTCGAACCCTTCCACCGCCAGGCGCGGCGCACCTCGCGCAACAACGACGGGCTCGGATTGGGCCTGTTCATCTGCCGCGAGCTGGTTGCCGCCCACGGCGGCGAGATCTCGGTTCAGTCGACCGATGGGGCCGGGACCACCTTCACCGTTCGCTTGCCGCGCACGGCTTAGCCGCGGCCGCCGGAGGCGGCCTGGCGGTTACGCTCGAGCGCGAACCTCTGCCAGACGAGTTGAGCGGATCGAGAAACACACCGCAGAGAAACCAATGGCGCCGCGTGGAATCGAAGGCGCGTTGCAGATTCTCATCGGAAGGACTGAACACCCATGCAGATCATGACCGTCCCGGTGCTCCGCGGCATCCCGCTCGCGGCAGCGGTGGGTCTTCTCGCCGTCCTGCCATCCGCGTGCAGCAAAGGAACGGCTGCCACCCCCCAGGCCCCCACCACCGTCGCCGTGGTCGACGTGGTGAAGCAGGACGTGCCGCTGCGAACGGAGTGGGTCGCGACCCTGGACGGCTACGTGAACGCCAGGATCCAGCCCCAGGTCACCGGCTACCTCATCAAGCAGAGCTACGTCGAGGGCTCGTTCGTCAAGAAGGGGGACGTGCTGTTCGAGATCGATCCCCGCCCGTTCCAGGCGGCGCTCGACCAGGCCCGCGGACAGAAGGCGCAGGCCGAGGCGCAGCTCGGGCGCGCGGCCCGCGACGTCGAGCGCGACACGCCGCTGGCGGAGGCGCGCGCCATCGCCCGCAGCCAGCTCGACAACGACGTCCAGGCCAAGCTCGCCGCCGCGGCGGCAGTCGACTCCGCCAAAGCGGCCGTGAAGACGGCCCAGCTGAATCTGGAATTCACCAAGGTGCGCTCGCTCACTGACGGGATCGCCGGCATCGCCCGGGGACAGCTCGGCGACCTGGTGGGGCCGTCGACGCTGCTCACCTCGGTGTCGCGCCTCGATCCCATCAAGGCGTACGTCGCCATCAGCGAGCGCGAGTATCTTCAGTTCGTGGGCGGTCTGGGCCCCTCCGCCGAGGCGCGCCCGTTCCCCAACCTCGACACTCCGCTCGAGCTCGTCCTCGCGGACGGCAACGTCTATCCCCATCCCGGCAAGTTCGTGCTGGCGGATCGCCAGGTCGATCCGACGACCGGCACGATCCGGATCGCGGCGGCATTCGCCAACCCGGCGAACATCCTGCGGCCGGGGCAGTTCGGACGGGTGCGTGCGACCGTCGGGCTGAAGCAGGACGCGCTGCTGGTGCCCCAGCGCGCAGTCACCGAGCTGCAGGGGAGCTACCAGGTCGCGGTCGTGGGCGAGGGCAACAAGGTGGCGATCCGATCGGTCAAGGTCGGACCTCGCGTCGGCAGGCTGTGGGTGATCGAGGACGGGCTGACGGCGGGCGAAAAGGTGGTGGCCGAAGGGGTGCAAAAGGTGCGAGAGGGCGTTCCCGTCACGCCGGTGCCGTTCCAGCAGCCGCCTGCCAAGGGTTAGCGGATGGCTCGCTTCTTCATCAATCGCCCGATCGTGGCGATCGTCATCTCGATCATCACGGTCGTCGCGGGTCTCTTGGCGATGCGCAGCCTGCCGGTGGCGCAGTATCCGTCGATCATCCCTCCCCAGATCATCGTCAACGCCACCTTCACCGGCGCCGACGCGGTGACCGTCGAGCAGTCGGTGGCGACGCCGCTCGAGCAGCAGATGAACGGCGTGGACGACATGCTCTACATGCAGTCCACCAACGCCAATGACGGGACCATGGCGTTGACGGTGACGTTCGACATCGACACCGATCCCAACATCGATCAGGTCAACGTGACGAACCGGGTGGCGCAGGCGCAGCCCAACCTGCCTCCAGACGTCAATCAGTTCGGCCTCTCCTACCGGAAGTCGACCGGGCTGCCGATGCTGGTCATCTCGCTGTATTCGCCCCACCAGCGCTACGATGCGCTGTTCCTGGCCAACTACGCCAACATCAACATCAATGACGCGCTCTATCGCGTGCGCGGCGTGGGCGAGGTGCGTCTGTTCGGGGCGAGCGACTACGCGATGCGCATCTGGCTCAAGCCGGACGTGCTGGCCAAGCTCGGGCTCACCGTGCCGGATCTGGTGAGGGCGGTTTCGCAACAGAGCACGGTCAATCCGGCCGGCCGGGTGGGCGCGGATCCGGCGCCGCCCGGCAAGGAGATGACCTACACCGTCAGGGCGCAGGGGCGCCTGCAGACGGCGGAGGAGTTCGCGCAGATCGTCGTCCGCTCGAATGCCGACGGCTCCGTCGTACGCCTCTCCGACGTGGCCCGCATCGAGCTCGGCGCGCTGAACTACCAGCAGGTCTCGCGCGTCAACGGACAGCCCGGCAGCCTGATCGCGGTGTTCCAGGCCCCCGGTTCGAACGCGCTCGATGTGGCCAACGGCGTGAAGGGCGTGATGGCGGAGCTCAAGCAACGATTCCCGCCGGACCTGGAATATGCCGTCACCCTCGACACCACGGCGCCAGTCACCGAGGGGATCACCGAGATCGCAAAGACGATCCTCGAGGCCATGGTGCTGGTCACGCTGGTGGTGTTCCTGTTCCTGCAGAACTGGCGCGCCACGGTGATCCCGATGATCGCCGTTCCGGTATCGTTGATCGGCACGTTTGCGATCTTTCCGTTGCTCGGCTTCTCCATCAACACCCTGTCCTTGTTCGGGCTGGTGCTCGCTATCGGGTTGGTCGTGGACGACGCGATCGTGGTGGTGGAGGCAGTGGAGCACCACATCGAGCAAGGAATGTCGCCGCGCGACGCCACCCTGCAGGCGATGAAGGAGGTCTCCGGACCCGTCGTGGGGATCGCGCTGGTGCTGTCGTCGGTGTTCGTGCCGATCGCCTTCGTGGGTGGCATCCAGGGGCGGCTCAACACCCAGTTCGCGGTGACCATCGCGATCTCGGTCCTCATCTCGGCATTCAACGCTCTGACGCTGTCGCCCGCGCTGTCGGCTTTGCTGCTCCGCCCGCGGCGCCCGGGCCGCGGGCCCCTGGCGCGCTTTTTCGCAATCTTCAACCGGGTGTTCGAGCGGGCCACGCAGGGCTACGTCAAGTGGAGCCATGGCCTGATCCGCAAGGCGTTCGTCGGCGTTGCCATCCTCGCCGGTTTCATCGTCGTCGACGGCGTCGTGGGTCGAAAGCTCCCCACCAGCTTCATCCCCGAGGAAGATCAGGGCTTCCTCTTCGCCAACGTGCAGCTCCCGGCCGCTGCCTCCCTGGAGCGCACCGATGCGGTGGCCAGGAAGGTCGAAAACGTCCTGGCCAAGACCGAGGGCGTCAAGGCCTTCAACAGCATCATCGGCTTCAGCCTGCTGACGCGGGTCTCGTCGACGTACAGCGCATTCATGTTCATCCAGCTCAAGCCGTGGAGCGAGCGCGAAGGGGCGGCGCTGGAAGCGCGCGGGATTCTGCGCAGCATCAACCGGGCCCTGGCGAGCGAGGTCCCGGAAGCGACGGCGTTCGCGTTCAGCCCCCCGGCGATCCCCGGGTTCGGCAGCGCCGGCGGCTTCTCCATGTGGCTGCAGGATCGCAGCGGCGGGTCGGTGGAGTTTCTCGATCAGAACGTCAAGGCGTTTCTCGACGCCGCGCGCAAGCGGCCGGAACTGACCGGGGTCAACTCGGTGTTCACCGCCGGGATCCCGCAGGTCTACGCCGATGTCGATCGGGAGAAGGTGCTCAACCAGGGGATCGCGATCGGCGACGTGTACCAGACGCTGCAGGCCTATCTGGGCGGCCTGTTCGTGAATCAATTCAATCGATTCGGCCGCCAATGGCGCGTGTTCCTGCAGGCGGAGGGTGAAGACCGCTTGACGGAGCAAGACATTGGTCAGTACTACGTGCGCAACAAGCAGGGAGACATGGTGCCGTTGTCCACGCTGACGAGCACCCGCCGGATCGCCGGGCCTGAGTACACCAACCGATTCAACCTGTACCGCGCGGCGCAGATCCTCGGCTCGGCCGCACCGGGATACAGCTCCGGGCAGGCGCTGGCCGCCCTCGAGGAAGTGGCGGCGCAGGTCCTCCCGCGCGAGATGGGGTATGGATTCGCCGACCTTTCCTATCAGGAGAAGAAGGCGTCCGGCAGGGCGGCGGCGATCTTTGCCTTGTCGTTGGGATTCGTGTTCCTGATCCTCGCGGCGCTCTACGAGAGCTGGTCCCTGCCGTTCTCGGTGCTCCTGTCGGTGCCGGTTGCAGTCCTCGGGGCCTTTCTCGGCCTCTTGCTGCGCAACTTCGACCTGGGGATCTTCGCCCAGATCGGTTTGGCGATGCTCATCGGCCTCGCGGCCAAGAACGCCATCCTCATCGTGGAGTTCGCGCGCGACGAGATGAAGAAGGGCCGGCCGCTGGTCGAGGCAGCGCTCGAGGGAGCGCGGCTGCGCCTGCGCCCGATCCTCATGACGTCGTTCGCGTTCATCTTCGGCATGATCCCGCTCTGGGTGGCGACGGGAGCGGGCGCGATCGCCCGGCAGATCCTCGGCACGGTGGTCATCACCGGCATGCTGGCGGCGACGGCGATCGCGATCTTCATCATCCCCGTGCTGTTCGTGCTGGTGGAGAGGTTCGCGAACCGGCGCGGGCATGCGGAACCGGCGGCGCAGCTTCCTACCGAGCCGGAGCCGGCGCCATGAAACGGCTGTGGCTGTTGGTGCTCGCGGCGGGCTGCGCGGTCGGACCGGACTACAAGCGCCCCTCGACGCAGGCGCCGCAGAGCTATCGTGGCGGCGCGGAGGCAGGCGGCGCCGAGTCGCTGGCCGACAAGGACTGGGCGCAGGTGTTTCCCGATCCGGTGATCGCCGATCTGATCCAGACCGCGCTGGCGCAGAACCAGGATGTCTTGATCGCTGCGGCGCGCATCGAGCAGGCCGGGGCGCAGCTCGGGATCACCCGGGCCGATCAGCTTCCCACGGTGGCGCTGGGGCTCGCGGCCGGACGGGAGCGCCTTGCGGCGACGAGCCTGACGCCCGTCATCCACACCAATGTGTTCCAGGGGAGCGTGGCGGCGTCGTGGGAGCTCGACTTCTGGGGCAAGTTCCGCCGCGCCACCGAAGCGGCCCGCGCCGATCTGCTCGCCGCCGAATGGAACCGCCAGGCGGTGATCACCAGCCTCATCGCCAGCATCGCGGGCGGGTATTACCAGCTGCTGGCGCTCGATTCCCAGCTCGAGATCTCCAAGAGCACGCTCACCTCGCGGCAGCAGTCGCTCGAGCTCACCCAATTGCAAGAGCGCCAGGGCGCCGTCTCGCTTCTGGACGTCCGCCAGGCCGAGCAGCTCGTCTACAATGCCGCGCAGACCATCGTCGATATCGAGCGCCGCACCGAGCAGCAGGAGAATTTCATCAGCGTGCTGCTCGCCCGCAATCCGGGACCGATCCCGCGCGGGCGGAAACTGACGGAGCAGCCGCACGATCCCATCGTCCCGGCGGGGCTTCCGTCGGCTCTTTTGCAGCGGCGGCCCGACATCCAGTTGCAGGAGGCGCGGCTCATCGCCGCGAACGCGCGCATCGGCGTCGCGCGGGCGGCATTCTTTCCCTCGATTTCGCTGACTGCCAGCGGCGGGGCACAGAGCGCCCCGCTGAGCGACCTCTTCAAGGGCCCCGCGGGAATGTGGAGCTTCATCGGATCACTGACGCAGCCGATCTTCGCCGGCGGCAGGATCTCCTCCGGGGTCAAGCTGGCCGAGGCGCAGCAGAAAGAGGCGCTGGTGGTGTACCAGCAGACCATCCAGCAAGCGTTCCGCGAGGTCTCCGACGCGCTGGTCGCGTACCGCAAGAACCGCGAATTCCGCGAGCAGCAGGAGCTTCTGGCCATTTCGACGCGGGATGCCCTTGCTTTGTCGGACCAACGCTACCGGGGAGGGGCGGCGAGCTATCTCGAAGTCCTGGACAGCAACACGAGGACGTTCGCGGCCGAGCTCGGTCTGGCGCAGGCGCAGCTGAACGAGCTTCTCTCGCTGGTGCAGCTCTACAACGCCCTCGGTGGAGGGTGGCGGGCCGCGGAAACGATGGGGTCGTAGCCAGGACCGGCGAATCCCCGGGACCGCCCGGTCATCGTCTGATGATATTACGCTCGTCATCTAAAAGGAGCCGATCATGGGCAAGCTCGATGGAAAGGTCGCCGTCGTCACCGGAGGCAGCACCGGCATTGGCTTCGCGGCGGCAAAGCGGCTGGTTGCCGACGGCGCCTACGTCTTCATCACCGGCCGGCGCAAGAGCGAGCTCGAGGCCGCCGCCGGCGAGATCGGTCGCAACGTCACGGCCGTCCAGGGCGACGTCTCGAAGCTCTCGGACCTGGAGCGCCTGTTCGCCACGGTGAAGGAGAGCAAAGGCCGCATCGACATCCTCTTCGCGAACGCCGGCATCGCCGAGGCGGCCCCGCTGGGCGACATCACCGAAGAGCTCTTCGACCGGACGTTCGGCGCCAACGTCAAGGGCGCGCTCTTCACGGTCCAGAAGGCGCTGCCGCTGCTGCGCGACGGCGCCTCGATCATCTTCACCTCATCCATCGTCGGGTCGAAAGGAAATCCCGCCGTCAGCGTGTACAGCGCCACCAAGGCGGCGCTGCGATCGTTCGCGCGCACCCTCACCACCGACCTCAAGGACCGCAAGATCCGCGTC